>DATDAJ010000157.1:0-5800 GCA_036525475.1 Candidatus Udaeobacter sp. | reverse complement strand
TACTGCTGGCAAGATCACCTTTGCCGGAAAGATGTACATTGCCGCGGGTGCGAATGCTTCGACTGAACCCGCTGGTGATTTTGTAATCGCGTAGATCTATGTGCGCGCTGCAAGACGGACAGATTGTCGATGTCGCGGCGCCAGAAACTTCCTGTTTGCGTTTACATTCGAAACACTCGACAACCGAACTGGTTTGACGCTTCCAAAAATCCTCGAGTTTGCCGAAGATAGATGAGGAAGTCTCCGGCGCAGGCGCTTCTTCGGTCGTCCGCAGCTTCAGGGCCGGTTTCGGTACGAACGGAGTAAAAGAGCGGCCGCACTGGCGGCACAACGAACTCTTGGCCGCCGCGTATTCCATCTGCTTGAAGCCGCAGTGCGGACATTCCGCACTGACTTTTGCAGGCGATGGATTGGCCACTGTATGCTTGCCGAAACCTTTCTTTTACGCGCGCACTCCGAATGCCGCCTTGATCGGCTCGCTGGGCCGCACAACTTCAGGACGCGGTGCAGCTTTTGCGGAAACGGCACCGGTGGTGACTTCCGATTTCCCGATAAAAGTTGCGCCCTCTTCAATTACAAGACGCGCCGCTTTGAGATCTCCCTGCAACACGCATTTGGATTTCAGTTCGCAGCGCTCGCCAACTGTGATATTGCCGTGCACCTTGCCGTAGACGGTGATCGATTTGGTTTTGATCTCACCCCGAATCTCAGCGTTTTCACCGACCGTCAAAACGCCGTCAGAGTTGATGTCGCCTTCGACTTTGCCATCGATGAGTAGTTCCTTTTGGAACTTGATCGAGCCTTTAATTTCGACATCGCTCGAGAGAATGTCTTTGCCTCCGTGGTCTGCCATAGGATTAGGTTTTGGATTTGGATTATCGATTATGTTTGGTTTTGGTGGTGCCTCTTCGCGACTCGCAAGATGATTATTCTCATCTGGAACCGGAGTCCGCAGTTCTTCTCGAATCGGGGGCGCCGGCTTTTGAGGGACGAATCTTTTGAGCATCTGGTAGTAATGTGACACTCGCCGATGCCTGTCAACGGATTCTCTTTCTAAGTGAAAAGTTTTTTATCGTTTTATCGTTCAACAGCCACTCCGTAGAGCTTGCATGCCGGAGTTTGCGCAGAAAAAACGAGGAACGGTGGCGCGTGGCTGGGCGTTCGATCTAAAACGCGACAGAGCGGTTCCCGCGGAAGCGGCTCGTTCAGGATGCCCGCGGAATTTTGTGCCACGCGATCGGAATCGTAGGCGAAAACCCACGCCACGTGCCGTTTTTCAAGAATCTCGCGTGCTTTTTGCAAATTCTCCGAAAGAAAAAATCGCGCGCTGTCCTCGATCCCGTTAAAACTCTCATGCGAGCTTCCCGCGACTCCAGCCTGCCTGGACCAATAGGCAATCGAAGGTGAAAGCCACCATGGTGCAAGAAACGGATGCACCGTTGGCGATCGCAAACTGAGCGCAAGATCGCGAATCTGCGCCGATTCAATCCGTTTTTCGATGCGCTTTGCCAATTGCGCTTCGTTTGGCCAAAGCCGTTCGTCCCAGTCTCGCAAAATCGGTAACATCGATAACGCGACTGCGACCCAGACTGCGACGCCTGATTTGATCGGCACGAGCAATGCCGGAAGCGCAAGCGCAAAGATCAAAACAAAAAAATATCCCCAACGGGCCTGCCAGACGGTGAGCAAATACGTGGCGACGAGAAAAACGTAAATTGGTAGGGCGCGACCGCCAGGCGCGACATCTGTCCGCGTTCGAATACCCATCCAGATCAAAATGGGCGTGATCAACAGTAGATACCCGCACCAGTTCAACCAGACTGGATTCATCGGTGAAACGTGCGCGAGTTCTCCAATGGTGCTTCCCCAATTTTTCAAATGCGCGGTGGACTGAAGGATCGCGAATGACGGAATACGCCACTCGATTGCGAATGCGATGGCAATTATCGCTGCGAACAAAATCCATCCCGCGCGACGATCACGCGCGAAAACCGCGCGGCGATTCATCACAAGAGCCGTGGCCGTCACTATCAGAAACAGCACAAGCGGCTCGTAAGCCGAAACCCAGATCGCCAGCGCCCAGGCGGCAGCGCTGGTGAGCCACCAAGCGCTCGCCATGTTGGCGGTCTGCAGACTTCGCGAGCTCCAGCCTGCGCAAATCGCGATCGCGACCAGCAGGATCAGCAACGATTGATGATCAGGTCTGCCAAGCTCCGTGCCGTGAACGAGGATGGGGCTGATCGCATACAAAATCAGCATTACCCAGCGATACCGGAATTTTACGGACCACCACCAAAGAAACCAGCCTCCTAGCAGCGCGAGCAATGGCGAAGCAAACGCGCCTGCCAGATCGAGTGGATGCGCCGTGAACGGATCTAGCAAAAGCGACAGGGCGACGATGAGATAGTCCAGCGGCGCAGTCGTGTGCGGGGTCGTGCCCTGCGGAAAATTCTCAAACGCATGATGCCGGATGATCAGGCCGGGCTTTTCCCTGACCATCTGCGCGCGCGTCATGCGCGCGTAACAATCCGCATCGACGAAGTAAACATTCCCAGCGACAAAAACATCCTTATAATTCGCGCAGCGTGTCGCCAGGATTAAGGCGCTGAGGAGCGTGATCTCGAAAAAGATCAACGCAAAACGTCCCACGCGTTGCACAGGATCGACAATTACAAATCGACGATCGAAAATCGAAAACTAAATGGGCCCGCCAGGATTCGAACCTGGGACCAAGGGATTATGAGTCCCCTGCTCTAACCGCTGAGCTACAGGCCCATTTTCGTAGATAAATTACCGCAGTGAAAAAGAAGTTCGCCTCGTTAAGATATCGAGAGATTTGATTCAGCATCCTACTATTTGTTCGGATGCGATAGAACCTTTCGAGGATCGTGTGCCCAGTGAAACTCCAGTTCGTACGCAAGCGATCGTGCGAGTCCGTCGAGATCTGGGAAGAGCGTCGCATTCGTTATGTTCATCATAAAGAGTGCCCGCATACCAGGTGGCCTGATCAACTCTGCAGGTAATTCAAATTTCACGAGGGTGTCTTTGGGATCTTCGTACGCTACGACGATATGTTCAATGGGGGTGCCTACCTGCTTCGTGACGATGAAGGTCCCAGATTGCGCAATGAGACGCGTATTCATAACGAATGGCTCACCGATGCCAATAAGACCGGCCCGGGAGTCTCCCAGGAAATCGTTCAGTCCCTCGGTGACGTTGACCAGTCTCTTCGGGTTCACGGCCCAAACAGCCGCCTGCCTCGTCGTGTGTACCAATGCGAAGAAAGCGGCGACGTAGGGAGACCAGGTAAAATCCAGAAGACGTGTAGGGGCACCGTGGTGTTGCATCAGCGCAAGCCATTGGAAAGTATCTGAGCGTTCCGGAATGTGCGTCAGGAACAGGTGTGCCTTTCTCTGGAAGATACGCGCGATTCGCTCTTCCTGGACCATCCAATACTCTTCCTTAACGTATGCGTTCAGATACCGTCCGAGCGTACTCATCAAGGGCCAAGTGGAATCGGCGTGACCGCGAAACGCCCAGCCGTCGCATAGGGCAGCGACCTTGTCACTGTACTCATCCCATGAGCAGATAGGCTCCGCTCGGTATGGTTTGTTTTTTTTCATCGCCAGGACGTACGTCTAAGATCCGGTGAGTTACGAGACGGTCATCTAATGAGCTGACTGCGGATACAAGTCTTGCCACCAAAGTTTCCTGAGCCGCGTCCGTGCGTTAGCATTTTTCCATTGCTGTGTGAAGAAAAAAACACCCAGAATCGGTCCGGATGAGGTACTGGAAAGTCATCGACAATTTCAAGAAAGCTGGATGAGTTTCTACCATGTCTCAGCCGCGAACTGATGAACAGGATTGAAGAAAATCTATCGGCCCGCGCTGACGTTTGAAGGATTCAAGTCGTCAGACGGTCGACAACGATGCGGCCCCTTCTTGAATGAGGGAGTCCAGCTTATTCAGGTCGATCGGTTTTACCAGGTGATGGTGGAAACCCGCCTCGCGGCTTTTGCGGATATCTTGTTCCATTCCGAAACCAGTGAGAGCAATTCCGAGAGGCGGTTTCGAGACGAGCTTCTGGATCAGATCTATTCCACTCCCATCGGGTAAACCCAGGTCGCTGATCAGCACATCAAATTTCTCTTTCGCGCTGAGCTCGAGGGCAGATTGAAAAGTGAGTGCCGATCGCACGTGATAACCCCGCCGCCGAAGCAGACTCGTAAGGGAGCGATTGGTGTCTTCGTGATCTTCGACCAGCAGAATCCGCATGGGCTGGCGTTCGGCGAACCGCGGCGACAGCGCCGGGGCGATTTGCGTCTCCACTTTTTCGCAGGTGGGAAAAACTAATGCGAACTTCGAACCTTTATTTCGGCCGTCGCTTTGCGCAGTAATCGTTCCTTTATGCGCTTCAACAAGAGTTTTGCTGATCGCCAGCCCAAGACCCAGTCCTCCTAATTGAGTTCGGCCGCCTTGTTCGAATGCATCGAAGATTTTCGGTAGCGCTTCCGGCTCAATTCCCATCCCGCTATCGGCAATCTCGACGCGCAATTTTTCGCCTGAATCGTTGGTGGTCGTAATCGTGATTTGCCCGTTTGGCGGCGTGAATTTGACTGCGTTGTTGATCAGATTCCAAAAAATTTGCTGCAGTCGCGCCGGGTCTGCACGCATATGCACTCTTTTCGCGCTGAGATTGAGGGATGGCCTCAAATTTTTTCGATCGATTTCCGGCTGACAAATTTCGAGGGCGTTTTGCAGCAACTTATCCGCATCGACGACTTCAAAGTTGAGCTGCACCTTGCCTTGATCGATACGCGTCAGATCCAGCAAGTCGTCGATGAGTCGCGCTTCCAACTCCACGTTACGACGAATCATTTGCAGCGATTCGCGAACGTCCGGACGGACGTCCGGCTCATTCTCCAGCTCGAGAGCGGAAGCAAGCACGGGCGTGAGAGGCGTCCGCAACTCGTGACTCAGCATGGCCAGGAATTGATCTTTGGCCAGATTCGAGCGCGCCTTCTCTTCCAGTTCCAGGTTGGTTTTTTGTAGCTCGGTCGCCAACGATTGCGACTGCTTGAGCAGGTTTTCTGTTCGCGTGCTTGCTTCGATCGTATTGAGCACGATGCCGATGCTCTCGGTCAATTGATCCAGAAATGCCTGGTGCGCGGGGCTGAACCGCTCGACTGAGGAAAGTTCCATGACCGCTTTGACTTCGCCTTCGAAAAGAATCGGCAGCACCACCACGTTCATTGGGTGAAACTCTCCCAGGCCGGAACTTATCTTCGCGTAATTGCCTGGCACATCGGTTAAAAGAATGCGCCGCTTTTCCAAGGCCGCTTGGCCGACCAGGCCCTCGCCTACCTTGAATCGGTCTTTTGCGCCATTCGCCTCATGTTGAGCATAGCCGGCAAGTAGTTTGAGCTCATTTTCTCCGTTGGGAGGGTCGACTATGTAAAATGCGCCTTGCTGCGCTGACACCAGCGGCGCCAGCTCCGCCAAAATCAGTTTGCCAACAGTGAGAAAATCGCGCTGTCCCTGGAGCATCCGCGTAAATCCCGTGAGATTGGTTTTCAGCCAATCCTGCTCCTCGTTGCGCAGCGTTGTGTCACGCAGGTTTCGGATCATTTCGTTAATCAATTCTTTGACGAACGCGACCTCGCCTTGGGCCTCCACTTGAATTGATCGCGTGAGATCGCCCTTGGTGACTGCCGTAGCAACATCAGCGATAGCGCGAAGCTGCGTGGTGAGATTTGCCGCCAGTCGGTTCACGTTGTCGGTCAAATCACGCCATGTCCCC
>DATDAJ010000156.1:0-7025 GCA_036525475.1 Candidatus Udaeobacter sp. | reverse complement strand
TTTTTGCCTTCGGCTTCGATCGCTTGCAATCCGTTTTCCTCAAGCAAATCGTTTAGCTGTTTTTGAACGAGAACCATTCCGGAATAGATCGGAGATTGCGTGCCCTCCGTTTTTGCGGCCGCCAGACCAAGCTCGAAATTGTCGAGAATTGAGACCAAACGCTGGAGCAGCGAGCTGTTGGCGTATTTCACCGCATCCTCTTTTTCGCGGGCAGCGCGTTTTTTGTAGTTGTCAAAATCAGCCTGGCTGCGTAGCGCGAGATCGCGGAATCGGTCGAGATCGGCTTGCAACCCGGCCATTGCATCGTCGGAATCGGCGTCGGCTGCAACCGTAGGAGTGGGCTGCCTCGTCTGCACTGACGGATTCAATTCTTCTTCGCGTTCACGGGAAGGGTTTTTTTTCATGTTTTGCGGATGGCTATCACGGTAATGTCATCGTTTTGCGGCACCGAACCGGTAAACTCGCGCACGTCCTCGATAATCCTTTTTACAATCGCTTGCGCGCCATCGTTCGCGCTGGCGCGAACCGACTGCGTCATGCGATCAACGCCATACTCGTCTCCCTCGGAGTTAAGCGTCTCAGTCACACCGTCGGTGTAGAGAACGAGGCAATCGTTGCGCTCGAGCGGTACCGAAAAATCGACGGTAAGCCTATCGAACACACTTCCGCTGTCAATTCCCACCACCATTCCCGGCGACTTTATCGGCGTTACAGTTTGCGACTGCTGCTGATACAATAACGGCGCGTCGTGTCCGGCCCGCGCAAGCGTAACGCCATCGTGCTGATGATCCAGCACCAGGTACGCCATGCTGATGAACATGTCTTCCTTAATGTCTGGATAAAGCTGCCGGTTTACTTTTCGTAATACATCCGCCGGAGACGGGTTCCGGGCGGCCTCTGCGCGCAACACGCTGCGGCAAATCGCCATGATTAGCGATGCAGGCACGCCTTTGCCGGAAACGTCTGCGATTGCAACGCCCAGTCGCTCTTCATCGACGTGAATGTAATCGAAATAATCACCGCTTACCTGGCGAGCTGGCACATTGATCCCGCTGATCTGGAACCCATTGATGGCCGGCGCTTCTGATGGGAGCAGAATGCGTTGAATGTCTCGCGCGATTTCGAGGTCGTGATCCAGCCGTTTTTTTTCGTTCGCCATCGAATAAATGATCGCGTTGTAGAGCGCAAAGGCCGATTGCTCGGCGATGGATTTAAAAACGACAAAATCAGCCTGCGAAAAGGGGGCACCCGTTGGACCGTTGGCCACCGCCAGAACACCGAGGTTTTGGTCGCCATACTGGAGCGCCGTGACCGCGACCGACACGCTGCCAAAAGCGCTTCCTCGCAATTTGGCCAACTCCGGCGCTTCCGAGAATTCGTTGATACAAACAGCCTGACCTGTTTGCCAAACGCGCCCAATCAGTCCTTCATTCGCACTAACCACGTGGAGCCGCAGGAAGGTCTCAAGGGTAATGGGATTGGCAGCCGCCTGTTGTAGAATATCTTGCGGGATATCTACCAGTGGCGGACAGCCTTTCGATATAAATCCAGGCATGAGCCTGCCACCTGTCCGGTCCGCGACGTAGAGCGCGCCGCCGTGTGCATCGAGAATACGCACCGCCCCCTCCACTATGAGTCGATGCAATTCCTGCGGCCGAATGGTTCCCCGGAATGCTTCGCCCAACCCGTGGAGGAAATCGAAGACGAGCGTCTCCTCGACCTGAATCTCCTCATGCGAGCGTTCCAGTCTGCGAATTTGCCGGCTCTGGAGATAGGCGGTGATACCCCACCCGGCCAGAGACGCGACAAGCAGTCCTAGGAAAAGAGTCGGCCACATTGCGCGAGGCCAGCTTACTTGGAAGACGTCTCGTGATGAAGATCTTGTCTGAGGAAATCGAGAACGTCCTTAAAGCGAAAGATATTTTCGGGAGCCGCGTCGCAAAGCGCTTCGTGCGCTTCGAGCATGGTTTCTGTCTGCTCCTTTTTTCGGGAATCCAGCGTATGGCTTCTGGAGGCTTGGTCAAGCGCTTCACATTCAGGTGCACGAGTGCCATCGCTGTGAATATCGAATATCTGATCCAATCCGAGCCCGGAAAGAAGTTGCTGACTGCGATTACCGCAATGAACAATGTGAAGGTGGCCCTGCCCGAGTTCCTTTAGCCGCAACGCCACGCTGGCCATAGTTCCCATAAACGTCGAATCCATCATGGCGCAATCGGCCAGATCTACCACAAATTCGCGATACCCGCGGTCCAACATTTCGCGCGAGAACTCCTTGAGGTTGCCGCTATTGAGGAAACTACCTTTTCCCTCCACTTTCACCCATACGGTCGGCCCTCTTACCCCAACTTGAATAGATGAGTCCACAGTTACTCTTTCAAACGATACCAGCCCGAAACCCATGCTGTCAAACCTGCCCGCGCGTGGGAAATCCCTCATCAACTGATTCGGACCGCAGTTCTTAATGAGCCGCATCGCTTCGAGTCTTCGAGGCAGGGCGCGCCTCCCTGCGCCATTATTCCCACAGAAACGAGCGGTTTTCCGCCACGATTCGGCCGTTTGCGATTAAGAGACATCGCCACGCAATCACGCGGCCGTCATCAAAGTAATCGTCGCCGATCACCTTGAATTCAGTCTTCTGCGTGCCGCGCACGTTTCTATATGTGATCTCCTGCGCCTGGACGTGTTCGTGCAATTTCTCCTGGCGATATTCAAGACGCACGGTGACATCCGACGCACGTTTGGTCCGCCAAAAAAAATCGAAGTAATCACCGAAACGCTGGTGTTGATCGACCCTTGTGACTGCGCCGAAAAGACGGTATTGCCTCTCAAAAACGATCGGCGCATCCTGAAGCACAGAAGTTTTCTGGTTCGGCGAATTTGATTTCCCGCCAACTTTGTTCGTCGAATCGTGTGCCCTCTCACTCGCCTTTAGCCCCTTCTCACCCATGAAGAAGAGCTTGGTTTTTCGAAACTCGAAATTTGGGTCCAATGCCACTGGCAGCGGCGTGATTTTCTCGATGACTTTGGGTTCTTCACGTGTGCTCCTGCCGGAGGCGGAAACGACAAGGAACGTCAAAATTAGAAGTGCAGCGGCAAACCTCATTCCATAATTAAGCGGCTCATTGAGGCGGGTGTCAACGTGCAACCCGGCGGTGCTGCTCCGTATCACGCATGCTATGGAACTCACGCAAATTGCGAAGTAATTTTCTGCGTGATCGAAGTTCGCTACGAGCGGGGTGTTTACTTGCCGCAACAGGATTTCTGGTTGGACCCGTGGGACGCAAAACGTTTCGCGTTCGTTTCCCACGCCCACAGTGACCACATCGCGCGGCACCAGGAGGTGATCGTTTCCGAACCCACTGCACGCCTCATGCGGGTCCGTCTGCCGGGTTTGCGCATCGAGCATCCATTGCCATTTGGGGACAGACGATCTGTTCGTAGCGTCGATCTGATGTTGTTACCTGCCGGGCATATCTTTGGTTCAGCGCAGTGCCTTGTTTTCGTTGGTGAGGAGACGCTGCTCTACACTGGCGACTTCAAGCTGCGTCCCGGCAAATCCGCCGAGCAGGCAGAGTGGCGTCATGCTGACACCCTTGTGATGGAAACAACCTTCGGCGTGCCGCGCTATCGGTTCCCGCCCACCAAAGAGGTGATCGATCGCATGGTCGCGTTCTGCAGCGACACAATTGACGCAGATGAGGTGCCGGTGCTGCTGGGATACTCATTAGGGAAGGCGCAGGAAATCCTTTGCGCGCTCGAGGGCGCCGGTTTGACCCCCATGCTGCATGGCTCGGTTTATCAAATGACGCGCATCTACGAACAGCTGGGGCAATCGTTTTGCAAATACCTGCGATACAACCGGAACGACGTTGTCGGCAAAGTGTTGATCTGTCCGCCCAGCGCGAACCGCTCGCCCATGCTGGAGAAGATCCCGCGCAAACGTGTAGCGTTCATCAGTGGATGGGCTGTCGATCCGAACACGGTGTATCGCTACCAGGTCGATGCGGCATTTCCTCTATCGGATCACGCGGATTATGACGATTTGCTTCGGTACATCGAATTGGTGCAGCCGCGCCGAGTATTGACGCTCCATGGTTTCGCGGCAGCTTTTGCCTCCGATCTTCGCGCACGCGGCCTCGAGGCATG
This sequence comes from Candidatus Udaeobacter sp., assembly GCA_036525475.1. Lineage (GTDB taxonomy): Bacteria > Verrucomicrobiota > Verrucomicrobiia > Chthoniobacterales > UBA10450 > Udaeobacter. Next base: position 2,876 of record DATDAJ010000156.1, on the reverse strand, counting down.
GGCGCTGACTGAAGAAAACCAGATGGAACTGCATTTCGGACAAAGGGTGATCGCACTGCAATCCCTGCCGAAAAATTCCGCAGCAGCGCCGTCTCCCTGCGAGTCTACCCAGCAATCTGAATTTCTGGATTTCGCGAATGTCGGTCAAGACATCGGTGCGACTCCGGCGAAACTGGAGAAGATTCGGTTGCTGTCCGATTACCTGCGCAGACTAACAAGTGAGCAGCTTCCGATTGCGACTACGTACTTCACCGGAAGGGCATTTGCCCAAAACGATCCGCGCATATTGCAGGTCGGATGGGCCGTAATCTTCCGCGCGTTGCAGGACGCGACGAAAATCGGCGATTCGGAGTTTCATGGAATCGCCAGCAGACATGGCGACGCTGGCAAGAGTGCGTTTGACGTCCTCGATGGCGGAACGGCGCCGCATCCTTTCACCATTCTCGAATCAACCGAGTTGTTCCAAAATCTTCAGCGCGCGCGCGGACCGATCGCCAAGGCAAAACTGCTGCGAGAGCGATTTTCGATTTTATCCGCGCGTGAAGGCGAGTACGTGGTCAAGATTTTGACTGGCGACCTGCGCATCGGCTTGCGCGAGGGTCTGGTGGAGGAGGCCATCTCCCGGGCATTTGATGTTTCGCTCGAAGAAGTAAAACAGGCCAACATGTTGTTAGGCGACATCGGCCGCACGGCGCTGCTGGCCTCACGAAAAGAGCTGCACAGTGCCGAGCTATCAATATTTCGTCCTATTAAATGCATGCTCGCCACTCCAGAACCGACCGCGGATGCGGTCTGGAACCGCTTTATTGAAGTGGCCGACCGCGACCGGTCCGACGCATCGATCCCAGGGACAGTGTACGTTGAAGACAAATTTGATGGGATTCGTGCACAGCTTCATCGCAGCAGAGACAGGGTCGAGATTTTCTCGCGCGATTTGCGAAGAATTACCGGGCAATTTCCGGAGCTGGTCGATCAAGCCAGGGGGTTTGACCAGGAGCTGATTGCTGACGGCGAAATCATCGCTTTTGACGAAGGCCGGCGACTGACCTTTTTCGATCTGCAGAAGCGACTTGGGCGCAAGGACGACACTGCTGATCTGTTTGCCGGAGCGGCAGCGGATGTGCCGGTCGCTTTTGTGATTTTCGATCTTCTCTGGATGAACGGACGGTCCCTCTTAAAAACCCCGCTTCGTGACCGGCGCGAACAACTCGGCACGCTCGTATTGCCGCCCAAATTTCAGAGAGCGATCTTAACGCCAGCGGGTTCTGCCGCGGAAATTGAGCAAATTTTCCAGGATGCGCGTCAGCGTTTGAATGAAGGTTTGATGATCAAAGACGCTGAAAGCTTTTATCTCCCCGGCGCCCGCGGAATGTTTTGGTTCAAACTGAAACGCGAATTAGCGACGTTGGATGTGATTGTTGTCGCGGCGGAGCTTGGCCATGGAAAACGCAACAATGTGCTAAGCGACTATACGTTCGCGGTGCGCGACGAAACCACCGGCGAACTCTTGCCAATCGGCAAAGCCTACAGCGGATTGACCGATGTAGAGATCGCAGAGTTAACGGAACATTTTAAACAAAACACAATAGCCGACCACGGCCGCTATCGCAGAGTGAACCCGAATGTCGTGCTCGAGGTGGCTTTCAATTCAATCCAGCCCAGCACTCGCCACGCCAGCGGACTCGCACTGCGTTTCCCCAGAATTAAGGCGATCCGACGCGACAAGAACGTCGATTCCATCGACACCCTTCAATACGCGCGCGAGCTTGCCATGCAGTCGGCAAACTCACCGAACTCTTTCGGAAAGAGCGCCTAACCAGGTCTCAAAACTACTCTGGCGTAGACGACGGATTCGGCGAAGCAGCTTCTTCTGTAGCAGGAACCGTTGCCTGGCTACGTCGTGACGCGGGAACCCTTCTTTTTTGTAGTTCTTCCATCTTGCCCACGAGGTCCTGGAAATCAGCAGGAATCGTCTGCTGAGGCTGCGCGGGAGCTATTCGAGGAACTGTCTGCTGAGGCTCCGCGGGAGCCATTCGAGGAACGGGGGCTGTTCGAGGAGCGGGAGCAATTCTCGGTTTAACGACCAATTTCTGTCGTTCTGCCAATGCTTTCTCTCTTTCGTTCAATGCTTGCTCTCGGGCATCCAACTCCGTTTTCCGTTGAGCGAGTTGTTGTTCAGCAGTTGAATCTTGTTTTTGGCACGAGCAAACCATCACGAGCGAGACGAGCATCGATGGGACAAAAAGCTTTTTCATGTCAGGAATGAATTTCAGTGCGTCTTCGGTTGTTCGGCGAAGAAACGGAAAGCCAATGGCTAGTCAAATGAAAGTCATTGCGCCTCCGGTGTTGGTGCCGTGGCAGCTTTGATGACTACAGTCTCCACTTTGTGCTGCCAAAACCGCTGAATATTCGCGAACGCAGCCAAAAGGACGAGTGCGCCAATAATGACGAGCAGCGCTACAACAACGCTGTTCGAGACTCGAGATTGCGCGGATTTGTCGAGAGGCGGCTCGCCTAAATTCACGCCTCAGTATCGAAGTCGATCTCATAAGCGCAAGCTGCCTCATTCGAGGAGTGACCCCGTACTCCACCATGACGCGATCGCTTGAATCGCCGGCAGTGATTTTCCCGACACCGGCGAGAATTACGCGAATAAAGATGGAAGCACTCGCGTTCATCGTGGAGTGACTGAAGGAGATGGTGAGACAATTCCGATGCGTTCGCTGTTCCTCGGTCGCTCACCTTTGTGTGTCTTTTCTGGCTTCTTCGCAGGTTCGGCGGGCGAACTGGTGGCCAAAGCCTTAGAGCCCCCCGGCGTTGCGGTTGCGGCGCTTTCATTCGGAGACGCGTCCAGATGTCTTGGCTCTAGCTTTTCC
>DATDAJ010000155.1:0-4352 GCA_036525475.1 Candidatus Udaeobacter sp. | reverse complement strand
TGGGTCTGGTCTCGACACGGATGCATTCGAAACGCTACGTGCCTCCTTTCGCGGAGGATTTCTGGGTAAAGCCGTCGCCTATGATAACCGGCAGAGGGAGATCCCTGCTTCGTTCATTCACTCGCTGCGATGGCATCCGGTACGACTGATCTCCTTTCTTGACAGGCCTTACTATTACGGAGCGAAGAAGAAATATCTCGACTGGATCGCTTCACGGCAATTGGCGACCGGTCGTTACGATCTGTTTCATAGCTGGTCGGGGGATTGCCTGCGCTCGCTGCAAGTCGCGAAACGACTCGGCATCCCATCCATTGTTGAAATCCCGACCTGGCATCGTGACGGTGGCAAGCAGAAAATCCACCAACCGGACAAGCCAGCATCGACAGGCGATGTTCCGACGTTTGAGAGATGGAAAAACCGGCTGTTGCTCCAGCGGAAGCGGTTTGTGAGGGAATACGAGCTCGCTGATCTGCTGCTGGTCCTGTCAGACAAGGCAGCCCACACGTTTCGCGTGCGAGGCTTTCCAGAGGAAAAGCTGTTTTATCTCCCCCGCGGGGTGGATGTCGAGCGCTTCAAGCCGGGCTCGCCCCCGGAAACATTTCGCGTCGTATTTGCCGGCGCATTGATCAAACGAAAGGGAATTCAACATGTGCTCGAAGCGTGGCACCGCCTCAATCTTTCAAATGCCGAACTGTGGCTAGTCGGGTTTGTGCACGACGAAGCGAAGCCATTTCTAAAGGAGTTCTGGCGCGATAATATTCGCGTTGTCGGCTTCGTTCGCGATCCGGAGAATTATCTCAGCCAGGGGACAATCCACGTTTTCCCCTCGCAATGGGAAGGCAGCGCGAAAGTCACGTACGAAGCGGCGGCCTGCGCATTGCCGCAGATCACCACGCGCGAGGCAGGCGACGTGGTGCGTAATGGAATTGAGGGAATCATCGTAAAACCCGGAGATGTGAATGGAATCTCGACTGCGCTGGAGCATTTGTATCGGCATCCGGAAATCGTGAAGGAAATGGGCACTGCCGCCAGACGTCGCGTCGTGGAGAATTTTACCTGGGACCATTTTCGAACGCGATTGCTGGACGCATACGAAACCGCGATGCGCATGGCACGATGATCTCTTCAAGAAGGGGCGATCTCCAGATCGCCCGCGGCGGTTTGAAAACCGCCGCTCCTTGTTAAAGGCTGATGAAAATTCTTCTCCTGCAACTCAAGCGAATCGGCGATCTGATTCTGACCACGCCTGCAATTGCTGCACTGCGTAGCAGCTATCCGGATACGCATATCACCCTCGCGGTTTCGAACGAATGCGCTGAGCTACTTCCGGCCATCTCGAACGTCGATCGCGTTCTAATCGCGCGACGCAACCTGCGGGATGTGGCCATGGCTTCTTCTGTCGCCGGCAAGAGATTTGATTATTGCATCGACTTTACGCGAAACGATCGTTCGGCTTTTTTGACCCTCTTGTCAGGTGCGCGGAGACGGGTCGCCTCCTACCGGGTCCGCGAGCAGTCCAAGACACGCGCCAAAGTTTACACCGATCTTGTTGGAGTCCGTGTGCGGGATATGCACACGATCGACTACAATCTGGCTTTGCTTGAACCGCTCAGCGTCCGGGCTGGTTCTTCCGCCCCGCAGCTTGATCTTCCACGAACGGCGCGCGAAAAAGCTGACAGGCTTCGCCATGAGTGGAAGATCCTGCGACCTTACGTGATTTTGCATCCCGGCTCGGCTCGGCCAGAAAAACTGTGGGACGCTGCGCGATGGGCAGAGGTCATTGATCACTTCGGCCAAGACCACGAATTCGATTTTGTTTTGACGAGTGGACCAGCCGTTGATGAGCAAACGCATGTCGCGGCAATTACACAGCGCACTCGGCAAAAATTCATCAACCTCTCTGGAAAGACAGATTTGCTTACGCTGGCGGCCTTAGTTGGGCAGGCGCAGCTGCTTGTGACAGTCGATTCGGCGCCGGTGCATTTCGCGGCTGCCTCGCATACGCCGCAGGTAATCCTGTTCGGGCCGACGAATCCGTTTCATTGGCGACCAAAGGACAGTCCAGCACTGATTTTACACGGAAAATCGGACGCGCCGGTGACTGAGTTTGCGCCGGTCCGTCCGCGTTTCCCCATGAGCGAAATCTCGACGGAAGCCGTGATCGGTGCTATGGATTCGCTGCTGCCGCAGCATGCGGCGGCCCGAACGTCATGAGCGACGCAAAAGCGGCTAAGAAGAAACAGTCATTCTGGCAAACGTTACGTGCAGCCTCGGGTCCGTACCGGCGGCTCCTCGGCTACATTAAGCCGTACAAGGGCCGTTTTATCGTGGGTTTGCTTTTGGGCTTTGCGTACGGCGGAGTCAGTTCGCTTTTGCCGCTCGCGATTTCCCGCGTGACAGGCACGATTTTCCATGGGGCTGCTCCTAATCCAACGGATCTGCGCTCCAATTTAGGAGCTTTGGATACAGGGCCAAAGATCAATTCGGTTCTTCTGATCTGCCTCGCCATTCCAGCGATCATGACCGTACGCAGCCTATGCTCCTACGGAAATACCTACTGCATGCAGTGGGTAAGCAACAAGGTCGTCACGGATATTCGCGGTCAGCTTTTCAACAAGATGGTGCGCCTCTCGATGGATTTCTTTAACAAGATGCGTTCAGGGCTCCTAATCTCGCGCATCACCAACGAGACCCGCGTCGTGCAAATGGCTTTGACTGCAGTCGGTAGCGATATTTTTAAGCAACCAATACTGATCGTGGGCGCAATCAGCGTTCTATTTCTGATGGATTGGAAATTCACGCTGATCACACTGGTTCTTTTTCCAACCTGTTTGCTGCCGCTTCGCATCTACGGAAGCCGCGCGCGAAAAGCGCTCCGGGGTCAGTTTGAAGGCATGGGCGAAATGGTAGTGACAATGCAGGAGACATTCGCCGGCATTCGGGTGATCAAGTCGTTCGCGCGTGAAGCCCATCAGGAAAAGGAATTCAAGCGCAGCAATCAAATGCAATTCTCGCAGATGATGCGCATTATCCGGTCCATGGAGGCTACGGGCCCACTGGTCGAAACAATCGCTGCCGTCGGGATAGGCCTGGCGTTGCTCTATGTTTACACTGCGAACCTGAGCGCGGGACGATTTTTCGGACTGATCTCAGGAATTTTCCTTCTCTACGATCCGATCAAGACACTCAGTAAGCTCCAAATCGTAATGCAGCAGTCAATCACCGCGACAACAGCGATTTTCGCTCTTCTCGATACTGAGCCGACTGTACGAGATTCGCCAGACGCCACCAAGCTGACCTCGGCAACGGGCCAAATCGCCTTTGAAAATGTGACGTTTCGTTATGCAAACACAGTCACGGATGCCGTTAGCAATCTGACTTTGCATATCGAGCCCGGGAAAACCTATGCGCTCGTCGGTGCCAGCGGCGCAGGAAAGAGCACAATTCTTTCGCTGATTCTGCGTTTATACGATCCGACTTCCGGGGCTGTAAAAATCGATGGTCGCGACCTGCGCTCCGTGACGCAGAAATCATTGCGGGAACAGATGGGGCTCGTCACGCAGGAGACGTTTCTGTTTCACGACACAATCTTCAGCAATATCCAGTTCGGTCGGCTCGATGCGACGCCGGAAGAAGTTCACGAAGCCGCGCGAGCGGCCTATGCGCACGATTTTATTGTCGCCCAGCCAAAGGGTTACGAAACAGTAATTGGCGACAAAGGCTGCCTTCTTTCCGGCGGCCAGCAACAGCGTCTTGCTATCGCACGCGCTGTTCTGAAGAACGCGCCAATTCTGTTACTCGATGAAGCGACTTCTTCGCTCGATTCCGAATCGGAACAGCAAATTCAGAAAGCCCTCGCGGAACTTGCGACCGGCCGCACGGTAATCGCCATTGCCCATCGCTTATCCACCGTCTTGTCCGCCGACCAAATCATCGTAATGGACGCGGGTCACATCAAGGAGATCGGCACGCACGCCGAGCTGCTCGAAAAATCCGGGTACTACAGGCGATTGTACGATCACCAATTCAATCGTATTCAGGATGAACCTGTCGTTGAGTCAGCCTTCGCTGTTGAGGAGCTGGTCTAGCAACCACCTTTTAACCATTTAATTCTTTCAATTGTTTGTTCCTGCCCTTTAGGCAATGGCATTTAACATCGACCTGCACACACACTCGTTTTTTTCCGGGGACGGTATCTCCAGTCCGGAAGACATGATTGCAGCCGCGCGCGCCACAGGTTTGCATGGCATTGCCATCACCGATCACAACACATGCGATGCGGTCAATTACCTGCTCCAAAAAGGCTTGATGCGACTGGATGGGTTGCCGGTTGATGATTTTCTCGTTCTCCC
>DATDAJ010000154.1:0-3977 GCA_036525475.1 Candidatus Udaeobacter sp. | reverse complement strand
GATTGATAACGCTCCAGAGGAAAAAGAGCGTGGAATCACCATCAACACGGCACACGTGGAGTATTCCAGCGACAAACGCCACTATGCCCACGTCGATTGCCCGGGTCACGCCGACTACGTCAAGAACATGATCACTGGCGCGGCTCAGATGGACGGCGCCATTCTCGTTGTCTCCGCTGCTGACGGCCCGATGCCGCAGACGCGCGAGCACATTCTGCTGGCGCGACAGGTCGGAGTCCCTTCCATCGTCGTTTTCCTCAATAAGGTTGACATGGTGGACGACCCCGAGCTTCTCGATCTCGTCGAGATGGAAGTGCGCGATCTGTTGACGCAATACGAATTTCCAGGCGACAAAATCCCGATCGTCAGGGGTAGCGCGCTCAAGGCGCTCAACGGCGACGCCGAATCGGAGAAGCAGGTCACCGCGCTCGTGGAAGCCGTCGACGATTACGTGCCTGTCCCGGATCGGCCAATCGATCAGCCGTTCCTGATGCCAATCGAAGACGTATTCAACATTGAAGGCCGCGGCACCGTCGCGACCGGTCGTGTCGAGCGAGGCATTCTCAAGAAAATGGGGGAAGTCGAACTCGTTGGCATTCGTCCAACGGCGAAGACGGTCGCCACAGACATCGAAATGTTCCGCAAGCTTCTCGATGAAGCACGCGCGGGCGACAACGTCGGCGTGCTGTTGCGCGGTCTCAAGAAGGAAGAAGTCGAGCGCGGACAGGTAATCGCCAAGCCCGGTTCCATTACACCGCACAAGAAATTCAAGGCGGAAGTTTACGTCCTGAGCAAAGAGGAAGGCGGACGTCACACTCCGTTCTTCACCAATTACCGGCCGCAGTTTTATTTCCGGACGACTGATGTCACCGGCACCGTCAAACTGCCTGATGGCGTGGAAATGGTCATGCCCGGCGACAACATCTCGATCGAGGTCGAACTGATCACGCCGATAGCGATGGAGAAGACCATTCGGTTCGCAATTCGCGAAGGCGGCAAAACCGTCGGCGCGGGTCGCGTGGGCGACATTCTGGATTAACAATCTTCCTCTATCTCTTCCTCTGCGTCTGGTAATGTTGTGGCGAAGGTGAGGAAGAGGAAGATTAAGCCAAAGAGGAAGATTAAATACGCCAGTAGCTCAATTGGTAGAGTAGCGGTCTCCAAAACCGTCGGTTGGGGGTTCGAGTCCCTCCTGGCGTGTGGCTAATGAATCACGTAGCGAAGCAATGATGACCAAAGTCAAAAACTTCTTCAGCGAGGTGAAGGTCGAGCTGCAGAAATGCTCCTGGCCGTGGGACCCGAAGGAAAAAGGTTTCCGCCGCTACAAGGAACTGGTGGACTCGACCATCGTGGTTGCCATCGCGATGCTGTTGCTCGGTGGCTACGTGGCGTTGTTCGATTTTATCCTGGTGAACGTTGTGCACTTCTTCACCCGATTGCACTGATTTATGGGACAAACACTCGCAGCGAAAGATCAATGGTACGTCGTGCATGTGCTTTCCGGTCAGGAAAACAAAGTGCGCGAGAACATTGTGAAACGCATTAAAACCGAAGAGATGGGCGACGTGGTTTACGACGTGCTGCTTCCGACCGAGCGCGTCTCGGAAATCAAAAAAGGGAAGAAGACTGAAACAACGCGAAAATTTTTCCCCGGTTATTTGATTGTTAATATGCATCTGCTCGACGAGAACAATCAGCTGGTCGGGCGCACCTGGTATTTCATCCGCAATACACCCGGCGTGATCGGGTTTGCCGGGACCAAGGACAAACCCATCCCGATGCGGCAATCTGAAGTGGAAAGCATGCTCGCGCAGATGAAGGAGCGCGAAGAGAAAGTGAAACCAAAAGTCAGCTTCGAAGTTGGCGAATCCGTTAAGGTCGCCGACGGTCCTTTTCAAAATCAGACCGGCGTCGTTGAAGAGATCGATCCTGAGCGAGGCAAGCTACGTGTTTCCGTCACCATTTTCGGTCGCGCCACGCCAGTGGAACTGGAATACTGGCAGGTCGAACGCGGATAAAATCCCTCAACACTCAACTAGGAACTTTTCGAGATGGCCAAAGAAGTAATCGCACACATCAAACTCCAAATTCCGGCCGGACAAGCGAATCCCGCGCCTCCAGTGGGCACTGCTCTCGGTCCACGCGGCGTCAACATCATGGCGTTCTGCAAGGAATTTAACGCCGCCACACAGAAGCAAGCCGGGGACATTCTTCCGGTAGTGATCACTGTCTTCAAAGACAAATCCTTTACGTTCATCACCAAGAGTCCGCCAGCGGCCGTTCTGCTCAAGAAGGCCGCGAACATCGCTGCCGGTTCGAAGGAGCCCAACAAGACGAAAGTCGGAAAGGTCACTCGCAAACAAGTGATGGACATCGTCAACACCAAGCGCAAAGACCTAAACGCGCGCAACGACGAAGCCGGTTTCCGCATGATCGCCGGCACTGCCCGGCAGATGGGGCTCGAAGTCGTCGAATAATCGAGTTCAGGCAACTGCCTGATTCGGCTTGCAGGCTAGCCCGCCGAGTTTGCAGTCATGAAATGCTAGCTGCATGCCGCCTCGAGACAGCTACCAACCCCTATTTTGCGTTCAAAAATTCCCACTCCTGCAACGCAATCGGCACGTTGCCGTTTTTCCAAACGAAATCGTGGAACGCGCGGAGATTGAATTTGTCACCCTGCTGCATGCGCGCGTCGGCGAGAAATTTCAGAATTTGTAATTTCCCGATCTGGTAGGTCATCGCTCCGCCAGGGTTAGTGGAGAAAGCGATCGCTTCCTGTCGCGAGGTCTGTTCATCCATTGGGACTTTTTCCTGAAGATATTTCGCAGCTTGCTCGAGCGTGAATTCGCCCAGGGCAAGTTTCACGTCCACTTCCACGCGCAGCGCGCGCAGCCGCATGAAATTGTAAATGATCTCGCGCGTGTGTGGATTGTCATCGAATAACCCCGCCTGTAACATCATTTCTTCCGCATAAAAGCCGATCCCTTCATTGGCACCGGAATCGTAGTAGTGACGCCGGATCGGATTATCGTTTTTCCACGAGAGACAAAGCTGAAAGTAATGGCCAGGAATTCCTTCGTGCACCGTGATTGGCCGCGGATCCATCGCTGTCGCGCGCCAGAAGTAGCCAAGCTTTTCGGAAGGCCCAGGCACGTAACGAACGCAATTCTCATTTAATCGCGACGGCGACGTGAAATCGTCGTGCTCAGTAAACTCAAGCGCGCGCAAATATTCCGGTGTTGGCCGAAGCGTGTAATGCTGAACCCACTTCGGCACGGTGAGAATGCTGTGCTCTTCAAGAAACTTGCGGATTTGAAGTTCTTTTTCAGCCGCATCTTTGATCCATGTATTAATGTCCGTCGCGATCTTTAGCGGCGGCACATCCTTATTGCGGTTCTTTTCGTACGCCTCAAACGCGACCGCCTGGTTCCATTCCTGTCGTCCCATCGCCAGAAGCTCCTCCGGCGTGAAAGGCATCAGGGCGACGTTCCGCAAAAGCCAGACGTACGCGTCGCGACCGAGTGCGGTTCGTTGCGGAAGCTTCGGTAGCTTATCCTTGAGCTGCTGCTGAAATTTTTCGAGTGCATCTACGGCGCGATCGGTTGCGGCGTTTAGTTCATCTTGCTTCAGAGTAGTCGATCCAACGAGGGCGCTCGCCATCGTCCGCAGACGGTCGCGAATTCGGTCGAGATTCTGGGCCGCCACACTCGCGAATGGCGCCGGCGGATTCTCGAGGTTTTGCGCGCCTTGATGCAAGATCGACGGAATGTTTTCGATGCGCGCGAGAAATTCCCGGCTGCGCGCTTCGTCGTAGGGTGCCGGCACAGTGAGCGCTTCCGCTAGTGCGGTGAGCGTCTGCTCGATGTAAAAATTCGGGTCGCGCTTCCAACGGGGATTAACTTCGAGTTCCCAGCGAACGCGGGACAATGCTGAGCCAATCAATTTGTAGTCGACCTGCTTCGGGATCGGCCATTGTG
>DATDAJ010000153.1:0-2084 GCA_036525475.1 Candidatus Udaeobacter sp. | reverse complement strand
AGGAAGCCGCGGCTACGATCTACTGGCCTGACGCGAGTCACCTTTTCCTGGCAAGATTGCGTAATGACAAGTCGGCGATTTCTGATCAATTTCTCCGATACTAATGGCCGAACCTGACCAACCAAAAAAAGAGACGGTTCGCATCCAGTTGCCGCATCCGCCTGTAACGAAGCCGTCGGAGCCAGGTGTGAAACCGCACGAGACCGTCCGGATCCAGTTGCCAGTTCGTGAAACCGGCACTCCGCCTGTTCCCCCTCCCTCGCAGTCAGCGCACGAGAATATTTCTCCTCCGAACTTTTTCCCGCCGCCGAAGCCGCCAGCTGCCTCGCGTCCGTTATCAGCTTCAGTAAATCCTCTTCCGATTCCACCCCCGTCAGGACCGAAAAAGGAGACCGTGCGCATTCCCGTGACGCCCGAACCGTTGCGCTCGTCTCAGAAAAAGACTCAGCCGCTCATCGCGATGCCCAACGTCGTTTCAGAAAATCCTCCGATCGCTGTAGCACCGGTCGAGAAAGGCTCCATGCGGCTGTATTGGATGCTTCTGGCCATGTCCGCGTTGATTTTGATTATCCAGATTTGGACGTATTTTTCTTAGCTATGGAAAATTCTGCCATTATCACGCTTAACGAATCGAACTTTGACCGCGAACTGACGCAAGACGACAAACCGATGATCGTCGATTTTTGGGCGGAATGGTGCGGTCCGTGCAAAATGATCGCGCCGCTGCTGGACGAGATTGCGCGGGAAAAAGCAGGCACACTCAAAATTGCGAAAGTAAACGTAGACGAAAACCAGAGTCTCTCAGCGAAGTACAACATTCGCGCGATTCCGGCGCTGCTTTTTTTCAAGAATGGCCAACTGCGCGATCAGGTCATCGGCGTTGCGAGCAAGAAGGATCTGCTCAGCCGGCTGGAAGCACTGGCTTAGGGAATTCTTCGCAAGGGGAGAAAATTCTAGACCCAAAGCGTGGCAGGCGGAGCGCCTGCCCTACAAGCGATGCGCCCGGCGGGGGTCGAACCCACAACCTTTGGCTTCGGAGGCCAACGCTCTATCCAGTTGAGCTACGAGCGCAATGAGAACGGGAATTAGCCATAGATCCGCCTGGTTTTCACAGACTTTCTGATGTTGTCCTGCCTCCGGTCTTCCTTCGTCCCTGGTGTCCGAATGATTGGGATTTTGGGTTGCAAAACCCGTGCCGTCGAATGAGAGTGTGCGCCCGCAGCCGCGCGGCTGGCGACGAGTTTATGAATCAAATCATCGATACGATTGAGAAGGAACAGCAGAAAAGTGATGCCAAGGCGTTTTCTGTTGGCGATAGCGTGCGCGTGCACACCCGCGTGGTGGAAGGAGACAAGGAACGGATTCAGATCTTTGCGGGGGTAGTGATCGGCCGGAAGGGTCGCGGACTCAATGAAATGTTCACCGTGCGCCGCATCTCGTACGGCGAGGGCGTCGAGCGGGTATTCCCCCTGCATTCGCCGCGTATCGCAAAAGTGGAAGTGGAAAAACAAGGCCGCGCTCGCCGCGCGAGACTGAATTATCTTCGCACTCGCAAGGGGAAAGAAGCGACAGCAGTCAGAGAGTGATCGACTGTAGGGCGTCTGGTTAGACGCCATCCGATGGCGTTTCACAGAAACGCCCTACAATTCTCGTCACTCATCACTTGTCACTTCGCGCAAATCTGTTGAAGATTTGCGCCGATGGGCTACCGGCGATGCGGATTTCGGTATGAAAAAAAACTTCGCGTCACGGGAGTCTCGAGCATTGCAGGAATTGACGAAGCCGGGCGTGGCGCGTTGGCCGGCCCGGTCGTTGCCGCTGCGGCGATTCTTCCCGAAAAGTTTCGGCACCGTCGTCTGAACGATTCCAAACAGCTCGCGTCGGAATTACGCGAAGAAATCTATTGCGAGCTGATTTCGAATTCCGACATCAGATGGACCGTCGGCATTGTCGATTCTGTTGAGATCGACCGGATTAACATCCTGCGCGCGAGCCATCGTGCTATGCGGGTCGCGATTGAAGGGTTACTCGAACCGCCGGATCACGTTTTGATTGATGGTTTGCCGGTAATCCCTTTTCCACTT
>DATDAJ010000152.1:0-14716 GCA_036525475.1 Candidatus Udaeobacter sp. | reverse complement strand
GCGCAGGTGAACACCGCTCCCAGCAAAGCAATGAGTAATCGTTTTGACATAATGTTTCCTCCCACGGGATTCGTCGCGGCAAAACAGATTGATTGCAAGAAACATTCTGCTTTCCAATTTCGTCAATTTTGTCAAAGCAAAAAATATAAAATGACGCAAGCCGCACGGCTAACGAATATCGAAACATATGGAGAGGAGGTGAAACGATGAAACAGAATGTGGGTTCGCGTGAGCAACTATTCCGGATTGGTATCGGTTCGGTCGCGCTGGTCGGCGCTGCGCTTCTGCCGAAACTGCGCGGCTGACGGTGGTTGGTCGGCACATGGGGCCTGGCGAATCTCGCCAGCGGCTTGACGCGGTACTGCCCGAGTAATCAACTGACGGGAATTGATAATACAAAAGGCAACGAATTCGTTCATTTCAATGAGTCGCTGAAAGGTTTCAGTGGACGCGTCGGCCAGCGGCTGAACAAGCTTCAGCACCGCATCGCCACCAGCGCGTGATCGTGCGCGTGGTCGCCGGCGAGCTTGGGGACAGGTTTTGATAAGCTTCCGGAACGAGCTTTGTCGAGGCGTTAGTTGCGGTTGATTGTACCGTCAGGTGAAATAGCGCAGTTGGTATTCTCGTGAATTCGACCGACTATCGAGCGAGTTCGTCTGTCGGCTGCGGCTCGCGCTCGGGGATTTCCCCACTTGGTAATCGCCACTCGCGCTGCACACGAAACGGCAATGCAAAGAGTTTTCCCAGGGTCAGTTCGTTTTCCTCACGATATGCCGCGACCCCGATCGTGATGGCGTCCTGCGGCACGTCCCGCCGCAATGTGCGATGCAGCTTGTCCCACCAGCAAAATATTGTACCCCAGTTTGAATTAGTCTCGCCCTGCACGATGGAATGATGAATCCCGTGCATGCGCGGTGTAACGAGAATCAGGTTCAAAAACCGCTCGACCCGAATTGGCAGGCGCCAGTTGGAATGATGAAAAAGTGTCGCTCCCTCAAAGGTGGCGAAGAACAGGACGAGCATGATCGGCCCGATACCAAAGAGCAGCACTGCCAACGAGAGAAAGCCTGTGGAAAGAATCATTTCGCCGAAGTGAAATCGCGCGGCGGTGCTCACATCCAGATCCAGATCGGTGTGATGCACATTGTGAAATCGCCAGAAGAACGGCACCATGTGCATGGCCCAGTGCCACCACCAATAGGCATAGTCCATTAAAAGGAATGTTGTGATCACGACGGCCCAGGTTGGAAGGTGAAACCAATTCAGTAAGCCGACGTGTCGGTCCAGCGCCCAGATCGCGATTGCGATCGGAATCGGCAACATCGCGAGACGAACAAGCGCGAAACCGGGAATTGACAGCACAAAATTACGCACGAGCCGGTGTAGAATACTGAAATGTTGCCGTCGTAATGGGAATCGCCACTGAAGCAAAAGTAGGATGATAAACAGGCACATCAGCAGCGGGTTGCCAATGTAATCCATAAAGGGAATGGCGGGCATGGGCGTGAGGCGGACGAAATGCGGTGATGTTAACATTGGCTGACGCGTAGAGACAATGCCCTGGTCATAACATAGGCATCTTGCCGGCCAAAATGCAGCAGGCTGGGAAGCCTGCCTGACCTGTCAGGCTTAAAGCTTGAGTTATGCGCCAATGCGCTGGAACTCGAAAGTGGTCTCGGGTTTTAGGACCTCGCCATTCATCTCAAGCAGCGGATACACTAGGAAATTGATCGGTCCGCTTTCAGGTTCTGGATCGACCACCAGATCGCGACCCTTGGTCAGTTCAAATCGATTCGCCGGATTATGGCCAAAATAATAATCAGCGAGCTTTGGGTTCTTCCACGCTTCACTGATATCCATCGGCACCCACTGGCCGTCCGCGAGAAATTCAGCCCAGCAATGATAGCCCTCGATCTTGCCCTCATTCTTGTCGGCTGGAATGGTCGCCCCGATGGCGAAACGCGCAGGTATGTTGATGCTTCGAGCTAGAGCAATGAAATACGCGTGAAAATCAGAGCAATTTCCGGTGCGAGCATCGCACGCGTAAACGGCATCTCCGCGACCCCAACCATTACCCGATTTATCGTACCGCATGCGGCTGATGACGTGATCGTACAACGCTTTGGCCCGCTCGAGGTCATCAGTTTTTCCGGCCGTCGCTTTTTCGGCAAGTGTCTTAAACGTTTCGTTTACCGGCACCAATTTTTCCGGCCGAAGATACCGCGCGGCGTCTGCATTGCTTGCCGGATAGGCTGCTTTTTCCTTACGCACGACCTTGTATCGCAACTCGATCGTCTTGCCACTGTCCTGCGGCTGCGCATTGACCACGCAAATGTCATTGCCGTAATCGCGGTCCTGAACTTTATCCCATTTCATTGGGATGTTCAGTTTTTCCACACTTACGGTTTGAAAAGAATCTGTCTTCGCGAGCGGTATCCAGATGCGAGCGGAGCCGGTGATTTCCGGAAGCTTGACGCGATAAACAAACTCAAATTCATCGGCGCCTTGGATGATCCCGGGCTCACCGGCGGCAGGAATGGTAAGCGCGCCAGCGAAGAACAGCGCGGAAGCAAGAATCAAGCGCATGGTCAACTTCACCATTTGTTTCCTAGCTTACGGGAACTTTATTCCACTTACCGTTGTCTTCCTTCCAATTATAAAGCGGTTTGCCCTCGATCTTGTGCACCGCGGTCTCAGTGACCTTCATTTTGCCCGGCTGACCACTTAGGAAGAAATCGATGTCGTAAGTCTTTCCGTCGGTGCCTTTCATATCCACGCAGGCGAAATATTTTCCGTCGCCGAGGTCCTGCAATCGATCGTCGTGGACCTTTACTAAATCGAGAGCGAGATCCTGACCTTCGTGTTTCACATGGAATTTTCCGTCGCTCTTATTCGTCTCGGCGGTGATATTCTTCTTTATCCCGGCGGAGATATCAGCCGTGCTAACTTGCTTTTTGGCGCCACCTGCTTTCGGATGCTCGGGATGCTCCGGGTGTTCCTGCGAAAAGAGCGCCGATGCCGGCATAAAGAATAACGAAATGGCTGCTGCGGTGATGATTTTTGCGATCATAAGAATTTCTCAGTTAAGATTTGTTGAATTCTATTCGTCGAAGAGACGTATCGAGCAACCATTTTATTTTGAGCCGCGGCTTTTGGTGCTTTGTCGCGCAAAGAGAAGTTCAGCCAAAAATCTTGAATGCAGGTCTCCATTATTATCCCGGTTTTTAATGAGGCGCCATCGATGCGCCTATTTCTGTCGAATCTGCGTGAGCGAACAGCTGGGGCGGAAATTATTGTCGTCGATGGCGGGAGCACTGACGGCACCGACCAGTTGGCGCAAGGCCTCTGCGATAAAGTTATCCGGAGCGCCGCACCCAGCCGTGCCAGGCAAATGAACATTGGAGCCGATGCAGCCCGCGGCGAAATTTTCTGGTTTTTGCACGCGGACGCCGAAGTGCCGCCGGATTCCTTGAATGAGATTGCGCGCATAATGCGCAATCCAGAAGTCTGTGGCGGTTTCTTCCGGATCCGCCTGCCGCCCGAGCCGGCCGTATATCGACTAACGGACGGCTTTGCGCATTACGCGGGCCTCGCGTTGCGAATGCGATGCGGTGATCATGGAATTTTCTGCCGGCGAACAGCGTTTGTTGAGGCTGGGGGATTTCCAGACGTGCCGCTGATGGAAGATGTGGAATTTTTTCGGCGGCTTCGCCGCTGCGGTCGCGTCGTGTATAGCAACAAACGAATTTGGGCGAGCCCCCGCCGTTATGAAACAGTGGGACCGGCACGGCTCACATTTGCCTACGGATCGATTGCGATGCTTTATCTTTTCGGCGTCTCCCTGTCCACGCTTGCCCGCATTTACCGCCGCACGTGTTGTGCCCCGCACGAGCAGGCGATTCTGCCCAAGTAGCGGGGCATATGAGCCAATTTAGATCCACGCGCGTTGGTCGTGCGCGCGATGACACTGCCTGATCCGAACCGATAGTAGGACGGAATCAATTGGAGGAAGAGAACATGAAAATCGCGAGTTTGATTACTGCTTTGGTTGCGACGGCCGCGTTGACTGCTTTCGGCCAGGATGGGGTGATTCAAGAGGTAAAACACGGTGCGAAGAAAGCCGGCGAAACAATTAAAGACGGATTGGAAACAGCAGGGGAGAAAGCAAAGGAGACCGCCAAAACGGTTGGGAAGAAAACAAAAGAGGCTGCCGAGACCGTAGGTGAGAAAACGAAAGAAACCGGCGAGACGGTAGTCAGAAAAACAAAACAAACCGTCGATGGCACAGGCGAAAAAGTATCGGAGACTACTCAGAAGACGCACCACAAGTCCAGGACGAGCGCCAGCAAAGCAAAGGCCCAAACCACGGAAGAACAGACGACAGACGGCGACTGAAGTACGCCGGCACCAAGCCCGACGCCCTGACAGTGAATCGGCGGCAATTGTAGCCACAACGCCTCTGCTCAGCATCCTGTCATGTTGAGCGAAGGGGTGTAACGAAATGCGAAGCAGAAGGCCAGGCTTTCAAATATCTGGGGATTTGTTCGCTGCTTAGTCGACCAACAAGAGGCATGAAAGCCTGGCCTCGTGCACTTCATCTGCTGCGTTGCAGCTTTGCTTCGTCAGACTGACCGCGACCCAAGATTTTACTCGTTCCAACTTGCTCACTTTCGTCGAGTGAGTCCTATTTGGCGCGATGAGCAGTCTGCGTCTCGGAGTGAATATTGATCACGTGGCGACATTGCGGCAGGCCCGCTATGCCACAATGCCGGAATCGAAGAATGCAGAGCCGGATTTACTCGTAGCCGCACGGATTTGCGAGCGCGCAGGCGCCGGCGGGATCGTCGCCCATCTACGAAGTGATCGCCGCCATATTCAAGACCACGACATCGAACGTCTTCGCCAGAACATCATGACGAAATTGAATCTCGAGATGGGCAACACCGAGGAGATCATTGACGTCGCGCTTCGCATCAAGCCCGAGGAAGTCTGCTTGGTGCCGGAAAAACGTGAAGAAATTACGACGGAAGGAGGCTTGGATGTGCGTGCGCAGCGCAAGGAACTCGAGCCGACCATTCGACGGCTGCAAGTGGCCGGGATTCGCGTCAGCCTGTTTATCGATCCTACGTTGGAACAGGTGGATGTCGCGGCCGAGTTGGGCGTAGAAATGGTCGAGCTGCATACCGGCAGGCTCGCGAATGCATTTACGGAAAAGATCCAAAAGCAAGAACTGGAACAATTGCGAGCAGCCGCGCGCGCTGCATCGGAATCCAATATGCAGGTTAACGCAGGCCACGGCATCAATTACAAAAACATCGCGCTCATCCACCAAATTCCATGTTTGAGCGAACTCAACATCGGCCACGCAATCGTATCGCGTGCGATGTGGGTCGGCTTGGAAAATGCCGTCAAGGAAATGCTCGCCGCTATGGCAAATTATCCCGAATGAGCGCCAAAGGTGGATCGCGTTGTCCTCAACGCTATGACAATTTCGCATGAGCGTGATCGGCATCGGCGTTGATGTGATCGAATGCTCGCGCATCCAGCGTTCCATCGAGCGATTCGGAGATCGATTTCTGCATCGCGTCTTCACAGATGGTGAAATTGAATATTCGATGTCGATGAAATTCCCGGAGCGCCATCTGGCTGCGCGTTTCGCGGGCAAAGAAGCAGTGGCAAAAGCGTTTGGCACAGGCATCGGCAAAGCGATGGGCTGGCGCAACATTGATATCCGCAAAAAAGAGAGCGGCGAACCTTATCTCGTTTTTTCAGGACCGGCGGAGGCTTTTGCCTTAGAACGAGGCATCGCTTCGGCTCTCATCACTCTCAGTCACACCGAAAATTACGCTGTCGCGTGCGTTGTTCTTCAACGTTAACGCGGAGCGCGAATTCGAACAGGGATCACATCGCCCGCGTGAAGCGCGCAGTGACAACGCAGACCACTAGAAGCTCAGTAGGTCTTCCAATTTTTCGCTCACCGCCCGAACATTGATGCAGGCGCGGATGGGCCTTCCTCATCCGGTCCAGCAGGCCCACCGAAGCGGAAGTTGAATCCCGCAATGACGAATATCTCAGCGTCCGGCGAATCGTCCGTCGTGCCAAAGAGTGGTGCGACGGTGATAAAACTGTGCCGCGTTGGCCGCACGTTGATGCTCGGGCCGATCAAAAACTCAATTTCCGGGTCACCCCGCGAATCTTTCGTCGTCTTGTGTTCCCAGAGCATTTCGATACCCGCATTCAAAGTCTGGTCGATTAACGCATACGTCAGTGCGCTGCTCAGCGCGACCTCCTGCTCGCGTTCGCCGCCCGTCTCCTGCTCGTAAGTGAAATTGCCGGCCCAGTTCCAGCGCTTCCCAAATGTTTGGCCAAGCAACAGTTTTAGCTCCCATTTGTCAGGAGCGGCATCGTTGAAATTCCATTCGCCGTAAAGGGTAGGATTCAGTGGAATTTTGCCCCAGTTCGCCAGCGCGTAGCGCAGCTCCACACTCGACCCTCTGTAGACTGTGTCTCCTTCCTCGATGCCCCAGTTTTGATAAAGATCGAGCTGAAGGCGGTACGGCAGACCGATTTCAACTTCTTCACGAAAGCTGTGCTCGACATGGCCATCTTTCCATTCCGGCGTCCAGAACTGGTTGAATTCGATGCTCCCGGGCGGCCGCACGTAAACGCGGCTGGTGCCAAAGCCGCGTTCTGTCGTCCATTCCGGCTGATTATAAGGGCCCACTGGCATGTCCTGGCGGAGAACGCCCGGAGCCGGACCGGTGACTTCAACATCCGTGCCGGTGACTTCAACAGTTGCCGCCTCCGCCTCCTGAGCGCGTGAAGGCGTGGCTGCAGTCAAGCAGACGACTGCCATGATCAGCAACTTCAACATCTTCCAAGTCATACGGCGCGCAGATTAGCACGCCTTGTCGCATTTCACTGCCGTTCGGTTGCGGATTTTTAGCGGTAGGTTGCAGGCGGCTAGCTGCCCGACATTTCCAGGACCAACTCGGTTCCGTTGGCCACCAGAAAGCCGACCAACAATCCAAATGCGGCCGCGGTCTTCACTTCCGCTCGCCGGGCGACATGATAAAGCTCACCGATCACATAGAGGATCGCGCCGGCGGCCACTGCCAGGAAAAGAATCGAAATGGGCCGTGAGGTGAAACTGTAGCCGGCGATTGTTCCGAGAAAAGTGGGGCCGCCACCGATAAGGCCCAGTAGCCCCAAAAAGTTCCATGAAGGACGAGTCCCGGCCAACGGGCCTGCAATACCAAAACCTTCCGTAGCATTATGCAAGGCGAACCCGATGATCAACAACGACGCTAATGCCGCTTCGCCTTGCACCGCCGACTGACCGATGGCCAGACCTTCCGAAAAATTGTGGAGGCCGAGACCAGTAGCGATGATGAGAGCCAGTCGCGCCGGCGCAAGTTGCCCTTGCTGGACGTGCGCTCGAAGGAAGCGCGATTCAAAAGCCACCAGACCGAGCAAACCGACGCCGAATCCGATTACAAAGATTATCAAAAACAGGACGGCATCAGTTGCACTCGCCTTCCCCTCGACAGCCTGCCTGAGCGCCGTTTCGATCGGCTCTTCAACGTGCGAAATGATGTCGAACAAAAGGAAAAGGAGAATGCCGGCCGAGGTGGCAGTCAAAAACGAGCGGACCCAGGGCGAGAGTTTTTGCAGCCGGCCGATCGGCAAGCCGAGGTAAATCGTGAATCCGGCAATGGCGCCGAGTGAAACTGTTTGAGCAAAGGTCATTCGATTTTCTCCCTCTTCATGGTTTTTTGGCTTGCTGTTGATTGCGCACCTGTCTTGCTCCGTCGCATCTACGACGTGCAGATTAACGCCCACAATCGCGGCTCGCTTCCGTTCGGTTGCAAATTTTTAGCGGTGAATTGCGGTGGAAGGGTTAAGGGACACGGCACCCAAAGAGAGAAGGTGATCCATGACGGCAGATTTAAACAGCATTGAAAAGGGGCGCGCTTTCCGGCAACTAAGACGTTCATGGAAAACTTTCGACAACTCATGGAAATCATCGGCACGGCTGTCGACGGCGTCGGGGTATCTATCGTGGCTGCTGGCGCGCTGGTCGCGACAGCGCGACTCCTGGTCCATCGCGCGCACAACGTCGGCAATTACTATTCGTCTTTTCGGCAGGACATCGGCCGCGCGATTTTATTAGGCCTCGAATTTCTGATCGCCGGCGACATTATCCGAACCGTAGTCGTCGCACCGACAATTCAAAACGTGCTTGTTCTGGGATTGATTGTGCTCATCCGCACATTCCTGAGTTTGTCGCTCCAACTGGAAATCGAAGGAAGATTGCCTTGGCGCCGCGAAGGACTACCCCCGGATTAATCTGCCGACAAGGTTGATCGTAAATTATCGGTGACCGCGCAATAGAATTTCCCGTGTGCCGAGGGGGCCAATACCGCCTCCTTTAACGAAATAAGTAAAAAGGAGGCTGTTAAATGAAGAATGTACTCCGTTCAATGGTTGGAACACTGGTGGTGGCAGCTTTTTTAGCAATTGCACCGCCATTGTATGCCCGTGGAGGTCATGGCGGACATCGCGGTCACCATGGTGGGCATGCTGTCAAACATGCCAAGGCCGGCCACGTTAAGGGCAAATACGCTGGTTTCCGTGCTCGCGGTGGCCGTGGTCACTATGTCGCGCGGGCCGCGCGCGGACACGGGCGCTATGCAGCTCGCGCATATAACGGGCGCTATGCAGCTCGCGCATATAATTGGAATGGCGGCCGTCGCTGGGGAGGCAATTACTGGTATCCGTCCTATGGATATTCTCGAGTGGGCTATTACAGCTTGGGCTATGGCTATCCATACTACGGGACTGGCTATTACGGTTACCGCTACGGTGGGTACTATCCGTACTACGGCAATTGGGGATACTACCCTTACCTATACGGATACTGGCCGTCCGTGAGCTTCAGCTTCGGATTCTAGATCGAGTCACTACTGACGTAAGCCGGGCCCCAGTAATGCGGCCCGCTTGCTAATCTCTCATGAGCTTATTTCGAAGCAGCGCATAACGATTGTGCCAGCGGCGAACTATTGAGCACGCAATTCTTGCGTATTCAGGACGCGGTTTCGTTCCGCCCATTCGTATAAAACAGGCAGGACGACGAGCGTGAGAAACGTTGAGCTAATAATGCCGCCAATGACGACCGTCGCCAGCGGACGTTGCACCTCCGCGCCTGCGCTTGTCGATAGCGCCATCGGAATAAAACCGAACGCTGCGACGGCTGCGGTCATGAGCACCGGACGCAACCGTGTAAGGGATCCTTCGATCACGGCGGTGCGAACATCACGACCTTCTTCGCGCAGTTGATTGAAATAGCTGATCATTACGACTCCGTTGAGCACGGCGACTCCGCTCAACGCGATGAAACCTACCGCCGCGGATATGCTAAATGGCATATCGCGCAGCCACAGGGCAAAAACGCCACCTGTCACAGCCAACGGAACGCCGGAATACACAAGCAACGCCTGGCGTACGCTGCCGAAGGCCATGAAGATCAGGACGAAGATGAACACAAGCGCCGCGGGCACAACAAGCGCCAGTCGCGTCTTGGCTTCGCGAAGATTCTCGAACTGTCCACCAAATTCGAGCGTGTATCCTTCCGGCAATTTGACGTGATCGCGCACTTTTGCGTCAGCTTCTCGCACCCAGCTTTCCACGTCGCGGCCTCGCAGGTTGACCATTAACGCCGCGCGGCGTTGAGCTGAATCGCGCAAAATTGGGGAGACCGTTTTAACCCGTTGGATGTCGGCGAGATCACCGAGTGGCAGAAGGCCGGAGTCTCCAACGCGGACTGGCAATGCGCGAATCTTTTCCAGATTCTCACGATCGGCTTCAGCAAGCCGGACTACAATGTCGAAGCGACGATTCTGTTCGATCATTGTTCCGACGGTCTGCCCGCCCAAGGCGGCAGCAATAGTTTGGTTCACATCGCCGGCGTGAAGATTGTATTTTGCCAGCACGTCGCGCTTGACTCGAATCTCCAGCATCGGGGCGCGTCCGGTCGTTTCGTATTCGACCTCGCCTTCGCCTTCGCGTGTACCCGGAATTTGTTCCAGCACTTCTTTCACTTCGGAGCCGAGTCGCTCCAGCACGTCGTAGTCGTTCCCGAAGATTTTGACCGCGATATCCGCGCGAATGCCTTCCAGCATCTCATTGAACCGCATCTCGACCGGCTGCGCGACCATGACGCGAGCACCTGGGTTTAAAACTTCAATTTCGGTCGTGATGATTTGCGCCAGGTCTTCTTTGCTGATGGGTCGACTGTCGACCTTTCGCCATTCGCTCTGCGGTTTGTAGTAGAGGTAAAAATCGCAATCGCTCGGCGGCATCGGGTCAGTGGCAATCTCAGCGCTGCCGATTCGCGAAAAGACATGCGTGACCTCCGGGACACGCTTTGGGATTTCTCGTTCGGTCTTCCGTTGCTCTTCGATGCTTTGGTCGATGTTGATGCTGCTCGTCCTAAAAACCATCATGGTGAAGGTACCTTCATCAAGCTTCGGAATGAAATCCGCTCCGAGATGACGAAAGATGAGTATCGCCAATGCAAATAGCGCGATCGCACCGAGCACAACCAACGAGGGTAATCGCAACGACCAGCGAAGGGTGGGGGAATAGGCCCTCTTAATGAGACGGACGATCAAATTGTCGCGTTCGGCGATTCGTCCTCCGAGTAGAAATGAACACAGCGCCGGCATTAAAGTAAGCGCCAGCACCAATGATCCGCCCAGGGCGAGCATTACCGTCAGCGCCATCGGGTGAAACATTTTTCCTTCGATGCCCGACAGCGCCAGAATCGGCACATAAACAACAGCGATGATCAGCACACCAAAGAACATCGGCGTGCCGACTTGTTTGCTGGCGGCCATAACGGTGTGCAGCCGTTCGTCGGTTGTCAGGCGTCGCCCAAGCTGGTGCTGTTTTACGCCGAGTTGTCGAATGACGTTTTCTACGATGACGACAGCGCCGTCGATGATGAGCCCAAAATCGATTGCGCCAAGACTCATCAAGTTTCCCGAAATTCCGAACCGCGTCATGCCCGTAATCGCGAAAAGGAGGGCCAGTGGAATTGCAGCTGCGACGATGAGCGCGGCGCGCCAGTTCCCAAGAAGGAAAAGCAAGACCGCGATGACAAGTAGGGCGCCTTCGAACAGGTTCGTTGTCACGGTACGAATCGTTCGATGCACCAGGTTTTTCCTGTTGTATTCCGGGCTGATGATCACGCCCGATGGCAGCCGCTTTTGAATTTCCTCAATTTTCTCCGCAACACGCTCCGCGACGGCGTGACTGTTCTCACCCATCAGCATCATGGCCACGCCCAGCACCGCCTCTTGTCCGCTGTGCGTCGCAGCGCCGGTGCGAAACGCGTGGCCAATTTGAACTTCAGCGAAATCTTTCACCCGCAGCGGCATCACACCGGCAGCGAATTTTACTGGTAGCTCTGCAATTTCCTCCCGCGACGCAACTCTGCCAACGCCTCGAATGACAAGTTGTTCGCTTCCCGCGTTGACTATGCCGCCGCCCGCGTTCTCAACGTTTTCGCCAACGACTTTTGCGAGGTCGTTAACTGTGAGGCCCGCATCACGAAGCTTCGCGATGTTCGGCTGCACGACGAACTGCTTAACGTAGCCGCCATAAGCGTTGACGTCAGCGACACCGGGAACAGCACGCAGTTGCGGCTTCAGTATATATTCCTGCATTTCCCAGAGCGCCATCAACTGCGCCTCGCGCGTGGGCGGAGCATTTGGCGCATTCGGCGCGTAGTCGACGGTGTAATAAAATACTTCGCCCAGTCCTGTTGTAATCGGAATGAGCTTCGGTGTTAGCCCGGGTGGCAGAGAATCGGCCACGCTTTGCAAACGCTCGGTCACGAGCTGACGTGCACGGTAAATGTCGCTCTTGTCGGTGAATTGAAGTGTGATCTGTGACAGACCGAAGCGCGACAGCGAACGCATTTCGGTTACACCGGCCACTCCACCGAGTGCCATTTCCAGCGGCACGGTCACGAGCTTTTCCACTTCATCCGGCGCAAGCGCTGGCACCGTCGTGTTCACTTGTACTTGCACTCCGGTAATGTCGGGAATGGCGTCCATGGGCAGTTTCGTTGCCGACCAAAGCCCGCCGAGAAGAAGCGCGATAGCGCCCATCAGAACGAGGATTCGCTGGCGAACTGAGAACTCCAGAATCTTGTCGATCATCGCTGCGCCTCTTCGCCGTAAAGCTTGAGTCCGGTCAGGATCTCCAACTCTTGCGCGGCCTGTAGCGCCTCTTTTTGCAACTCGCTGAGAGTGCCGACCAGCTCGAGATATTGCTTCTGTGTTTCGACGTAGATAGTCAGCGGAACAGCGCCCAACTGGTAATTGCGATCCGCTGTTGCCGCCGCTTCGCGGAATTTCGCTAACTCATCCTCTTTGAGATTGTCAATCTCAGCGCGCTTCGCTGTAAAGATGGCGGCGTTTTGGGCAACTCGTCGTTCGACTTCGCGCTGCGTCATAGCCAATGAGGCCTCCGCCTGCTGCTGACGCGCTTTACTAGTCGCAATGTTCCCAACGTTGCGGTCCCACAGCGGCAGCGGCAATGAAATGCCGAGCCCTGCTCGCTGCTCCCGGTCGGTTGCATTTTCCATCGAGTAAAACGGCCCGACAGAAATGGCCGGAAATCGTTCGTTTTTCGATAAGGCGACCTTGAAGCCTTGCTGAGCAAACTCGACCTGCCGGATGCGAACATCGAACGCATTCGCGCGCGCAGCACTGAGAAGTCTGGGAAGCGATGCCGCAATGAACTGCACTTTGGCTGCGGCCATTGTGAGCGGCGCGTCTGCGGGGCGCCCGCAAAGTTGATTTAGCTCCGTTAAAGCTGTTACTGTTGCCAATGCTGCATCGCGTTCCTGACGCCGAAAGGCGAGCGTGTTTGCATCGATAATTCGTGCTTCCAACTGCGGCGTTACGCCCGCTGTCGGCCGCTGTGCCAGAACATCGCTTAGCGCCTGAAAGCGGCTGGCGACTTCACGCGCTGTGGCTGATTTTTGTTGCGCGCTCGAAATGCCATACGCCAGCGTCCGCACTCGCGCGGCCAATGTGAAGCGAAACTGTTGCAGATGTAGTTCCGCGAGCGCTAGATCGTGATTTGCAATTGCCTTGCGTAGGGCAAGTCGACCGGGATACTCGAAGGTTTGGCTCAATGAGAAAGCGAGGATCGCGCCATCGCCGCTCGCTCCTCCTGAGTTGTCCCGCGAGTTCTTGTAGCCAACTTCGCCGCTTAGCTCGGGGTTGCGAACGGTTTTGGCAGTTCGGACTGCTCCCTTGGCAGCAGCAATCTCAGCGACGAAAAAGTTTAACTCCGGATTTCGCTGGAGCGCTTGGTTGACTAGCGCCTCCGGCGTTTCGGCAAGCATACTCGTGCACGCGAGCACAATGGCGCTCGCTACAAGTCGTTTGGTATGTGTGTAAATGGACATTGTTTGGCAAAAATGGCAGAAAGCCACAACGCGTTTGCGTTGTGCCGACGCAGGACACCTGAGCAAAAGATGCGCGGAGACACCGCGCCTGCGCTCAGTTGTTAGGCGAGCTGAGGCGGATGATCAATTGCCGCAGGCGGACCAACCCGCGCCGATTCATCGCTTATCAAGATGAAAACGGATGGTTGGACGTCAGCATTAACGTACACGCCACTATTGGCAGCGATGACACTGCCGTTGTGAACGGCGCATGAGCAGTGGGAACAAGGTGCTTTCTCGTGGTGAGAATCCGCTGGGCATGTTTGTGCGGCACAATGTTCTCCGCGCGCATCAACGATCGAATCCGCAACGATGTCGCCGCCGAATGCGAACACCGCAAGAAAGGCCGCTAGCAAACGGAGTCGCGATGTCCGTAGGAAACTCATTAATGTGATTTCTTAGCGTCCCCATCAGGCAGTGTCAAACCACAACGATTATTCATCGGACGGTGAAACGGCCGTATTACGGGGTGATTTGGAAATGGAAATCACGCTGGTGACATGTGTATCCGCGGAAGTTACACGCCAGATCACTTTGTAAGTGCCCGGTATCAGCGCTTGGGAGGAGGGAGACACAAATTACGGCGCGATCTGCATGCGTGTTCTTCTTGTCCATTGCTTTCCGCTCACATCAAAATATCAACACTGCTGCGCCTTGGAAAATCTTCATCTCATTAACTAATCGCAAAAGCTTTGTTGTAATCGCCACCGTCAGAATGCTCTTAATAGACCGCGACCCATGCAAGATGCTTTCAGGAAACAATCATGGATTCGAATTACGCTGGTCGTAATTGCTCTCGCGGCAGCCGCTGTCGTCGTTACTGGCGAGATCGTCCGTAGCGCGGCGGGGCGCAAGTTGCGAGAGGCGATTCTCGCCGAGCTTCAGCCGGTCGCTTTAAAAAACTGTACGCTCAAGCGCTTTGGCAGCGCCAATGATGGTGGTTACCTGATGTGTGAGAATCTGATTTCGCCACTTGATACAGGATACTCATATGGCGTCGGCACAAATGACGACTGGGCATGCGAGGTGTCGCGCCGATATCATGTTCCCGTGCACCAATACGATTGCTTCGATCCAGCGAGGCCAATCTGCGACGGCGCTGGGTTTGTCTTTCACAATGAATGCGTCGGAAATCGCACCGGGTACAGGGATTCGCGTTTCTTCGACACGCTGGAAAACCAGATTAGCAAG
>DATDAJ010000151.1:0-2425 GCA_036525475.1 Candidatus Udaeobacter sp. | reverse complement strand
GGAAATAGCGCCTGTCTCTTCGGAGACAACGACAGCAACGGCATCCGATTCCTCAGTGATTCCGAGCCCGGCGCGATGGCGTAATCCTAGGCTGCGGTCCAATGTTTCCCGCTGACTTACGGGAAAAATGCAGGCCGCGGCTGCGATTCGTCCGTTCCGAATGATCACTCCACCGTCATGCAAAGCGGCTTTTGGATGAAAGATCGTCAGGATCAGTTCGACTGAAAACTCGCCGTCGATAATGACACCTGTTTCCTCGTAGACGCGAATCGACGTGTCGCGCTCGATCGCGATCAGTGCGCCGTACTGTTTGTTTGCCAACTGCGTCACCGCTTCTGCCAAATCGTGAACGGTTTCTCGTCTCTCGCTCGTCAGCGAGAAAATTGGATGTCCCCCAAGCGCAGCCAAGCCACGTCGCAGCTCGGGTTGAAAAATCACCACCAGCGCGATCGCGAGGAAGACAGAAAAACTCCGGACGATCCAGCCAATCACCACCAAATTCAAGAGCGTGGAGATCAGGGTCAGCGTAAGAAAAACAATCGCTAATCCCGTCAACACTTTCGCCCCGCGCGTTCCGCGGAAATAGAGGTAGCCGTAATAGATGGCTACCCACAGCAGAAGGATTTCCACCAGGCTGCGCCAGCTTCTGAGCCACAGATCAATGAGTTGATGAATCATTCTACCTCTGCAGAATCGCTTCAGTTACCCGCAATGCATAAACATTCTCTTTCACATCATGAACACGAAACACGTCCGCGCCTCGCGCCCGCAGGAGCGAAGTTAGCGCGAGGCCGGGTACGAGCCGGTCGCTGATCTCCGGCGACCCGATCAATTTGCCGAGGAACGATTTGCGCGAAACGCCCACCACCAAGGCTCGATCATGCGTGCGCAGCCGCTCCAACTGCGCGAGCAATTCGAGGTTGTGTTCGAGCGTTTTCCCGAAACCAATGCCCGGATCAAACGCAATCGCCATGGGATCAATGTTTAAACCTATGGCGCGGGCATATTGTTGTCGAAAAAATTCAGAAATTTCTGCAACGACGTCTGTGTAGCGCGGCTGGATCTGCATCGTAGCAGGTGTTCCTTGCATGTGCATGAGAATGAACGCCGCTTTGCTCTCGGCAACGAGCGGCAGCATTTGTTCGTCTCCTTGCCCGCCTGTCACGTCGTTCACAACCGAAGCGCCCGCCTCAATCGCGGCGCGCGCCACATCTGCTTTCGACGTGTCGATTGAAATGGGGACATCGAGCTTTCGGTGTAGGTTTTCTATCACCGGAATCACGCGACGCAGTTCCTCCGCAACAGTGACAGACTGCGAGCCGGGATGCGTCGATTCGCCGCCAATGTCGATAATGTGAGCGCCTTCCGCTGCCATTTGTAGGCCGCGCTCTGTTGCTTTGTCTGCTGTGAGAAATTCACCGCCGTCCGAAAATGAATCCGGTGTTACATTTAAAACTCCCATGATTAAGCCATGGCGGGAGACGTCGAAGACGCGCTTACCAATTTTCCAGATCCTCTCGCGCATTACGAGTCAGACTAACACAGGGGACGGTTTATTCGAAGGCGCGCCATGGTAGCGAATGCGTCCTGCTTGCGATTTAAGAGCTCCGCCGCAAGCCGGAGGCGCGCTACTTTTTTCTTACGTAGCGTCCGATGAGCTCGCCCTGTGCGATGACATGACCTTTCATCGCGGCGTCCACCTGGCTCCGCTTTGCAGCAGAGCTCAAATCCAGTTCGTGATCGAGAGCGAAAATCTTGAACGAATATCGATGTGTTCCTGGGGGCGGACACGGACCGCCGTAACCTGATTTGCCAAAATCATTTGTGCCGTGCACGCCTTTCGGCGCACTGCCTTCGGCAATTGAATTGGTCTGTGGCGGGATGTTCCACCAGCCAATGAGTAAACAATCCGCTGGGTGCATCCGGATCGTCGGTAATCAAGACAAGACTTTTCGCTTCTGAAGGAACACCGGTTATCTGCAAAGGCGGGGTGGTGTCCGGATGGAATGTTGCCGCCGTCCTGGAAAGCAGCGCTTTTGATTTTCATTCTCGCTCCTTCCACCGCGAATGAAGTGATTACTGCGAGTAATATCACGACTGCCCCACTGATTATCGGCTTTCGCATTGTCAGACCTCCGATTGAAATCGCGCTAAATCGACAAACCTGAGCATATTGTTTCGCCTAAAATGAGCGCAAACGAATCTAAGATTAGAGAACAAATTCTCGCGCTGCTGTCCAGGAAAGATTACCGGCCGCTGAACAAGATCGAGATCGCCAACAAACTTGGCGTAAGCGGCAGGGCACGCGTCGCCTTGCGCAAAACATTGCGTGATATCGAACGCGCGGGTGAGATCGCGCGCATCCGCAAGGATCAATATGTCTTGCCGGCTGAGGCCGACTTGGTAACCGGAAAGTTATCGGTTC
>DATDAJ010000150.1:0-2483 GCA_036525475.1 Candidatus Udaeobacter sp. | reverse complement strand
ATGGACCCCACTCTCGCGAATGGCCCAGATCTTCCGCGACCCTCTTGGACAACAGAATGTGTCTGTCGTCTCCGCAATCCATGACTCGTTGCGCAAGGTTAATCCCCGCTCCGGCGACGTTTGCCGAATCGTTTACGTCGCGAACTTCATTGATCGGTCCGCTGAGGATGCCCATTCGCAGCTTCAGTTGCGGATACTCTTTCGACTTCTTGCTGATCTCGATCGCGCACCGCACAGGCGCTTCTGGACTATCAAGAAAAACGAGCGCCATCCCGTCGCCCGCGGGAAGTCGAATCAGCTTCCCCGCTCCTTTGGCGCTGCGGACCTGCTCGGTACCGCGGACAATTTCAGTCAGATGCTCCTGATATTGACGCTCCTCATCGAGAAGCTGAGTAGAATAAGCGACCAAATCCATAAACAGAACGTCCAATCTGTAATCGGACTGACGTTCCTGATTCAGAGGCCATGGGTTGAATCGCAATCTTCCGCGATGTTTGCGATTTCTGAAATCCTATTTCCGTGAAAGCCTGTCAACAAAAGTCAGCCCCGACGTTGCTTTCGATCTTGTGCTAAAATTATCGGATGCCGTTTCAGCTTGAATCCAACTTCAAACCCCGCGGCGACCAGGGACAGGCGATCGCCAAGCTTTTGAAGTCTGTCGAGGCAGGAAACCGCCATCAGACACTGCTGGGTGTGACCGGTTCAGGCAAGACTTTCACCGTCGCCAATGTCATCCAAAAGCTGGACAGGCCGACGCTGGTCATTTCGCATAACAAAACACTGGCTGCGCAACTTTACTCGGAGTTCAAGCAATTCTTCCCGCGTAACGCGGTCGAATATTTCGTCAGCTACTTCGATTATTACCAGCCAGAAGCTTACATCCCGCGCTCCGACACCTACATCGAGAAGGATTCCTCCATCAACGAAGAGATTGAGCGATTGCGCCTGTCGACTGCCAGTGCGCTGCTTTCACGACGCGACGTCATCGTGGTGGCGAGCGTGTCTTGCATCTACGGAATCACGTCGCCCGAAGATTACGCACAAATGTTGCTCACCGTGAAATACGGACAGCACATCACTCGCGAAGCGGTGCTCGGTCGGCTAATCGACATGCTGTACGAGCGCAACGACGTGAATTTCGCGCGCGGCAGGTTCCGTGTGCGGGGCGACGTGGTTGAGGTTTATCCCGCCACTGCGGATGAAGAAGGAATTCGCCTGGAGTTTTTCGGTGACGAGATTGATGCGATCCGGCGATTTGATCCGCTGACCGGTCATACGCACGAATCGCTCAATGTCATCACATTTTTTCCAGCCAAACAGTTCGTGACGCCCGCGGACAAGCTGAATCGTGCACTGCGCACGATCCGTGAAGAGCTTGAGCAACGCATTATTGAACTCGAATCGCAAAACAAACTTCTCGAGGCGCAACGGCTGCGAATGCGCACTGAATACGATCTGGAGATGTTGCAGGAAATGGGTTTCTGCAACGGGATTGAAAATTATTCCCGCCATTTGTCCGGGCGGCCTCCCGGCTCGCGGCCTTACACGATCATCGATTTTTTTCCGGACGATTTTCTCACCGTCATCGACGAATCGCACGCCACGATCCCGCAGATCGGCGGGATGTACGAAGGCGACCGGTCACGCAAAACTGTGCTCGTAAATTACGGGTTTCGTCTGCCGAGCGCGCTCGACAATCGCCCGCTCAATTTCGATGAATTCATGAAATTGACGGACCAGACGATTTATGTGAGCGCTACGCCAGCAGAATTCGAGATTCAAAACAGCGTCGCCGGCAACAAAGGATATGTTCCGCATAAGCGACAGCGCATCGGGGAGGAAGAATTAATTCCGTTCGTACTGCCGGGTGAATCTGTAGGGGCCTCCGACCACCGACCGCGTGGGAGCGGCGCTCAGAGAGGCCCATCGCAAACCACAGTGCGTATCTCAGCCACCGATGACCCCCCGGAGAAATTCGAAACGCACACGGCCGGCGCACCGCTCGTAGTCGAGCAGATCATTCGGCCTACCGGACTTCTCGATCCGAAAATCACGATGAAGCCGCTCAAGAATCAGATCGACGAAACGATGGAGCTTTGCCGCCAGCGGGTGGAAAAAGGCGAGCGCGTTCTGGTCACAACACTGACCAAGCGAACCGCGGAAGATCTGGCTGATTATTTACGCGATGTTGGATTGAAGGTGCGTTATCTCCATAGCGATATCGACGCGATTGAGCGCGTGGAAATTTTGCGTGGATTGCGCGCAGCGGAATTCGACATTCTTGTCGGCATCAATCTGCTGCGCGAGGGCCTCGATCTACCCGAGGTTTCGCTGGTGTGCATTTTGGACGCGGACAAGGAAGGATTTTTGCGCAGCCAGACTTCGCTCATCCAGACAGCCGGTCGCGCGGCACGCCATATCAACGGCGAAGTAGTGCTCTTCGCCGACACGATCACGCAAAGCATGGAAGCTCTCATCTCGAT
>DATDAJ010000149.1:0-7665 GCA_036525475.1 Candidatus Udaeobacter sp. | reverse complement strand
GACACCATCACGCAAAGCATGGAAGCGCTCATGTCGATTTCCGAATACCGTCGAGCCAAGCAGATGGAGTACAACGAAACGCACGGCATCACGCCGCAAACTGTCCGGCGCGCCGTCCAGGAAAGTCTGCATACAATTTTCCGCGGACGCGAAGTGGAATCGTCGGTGATCCGCGAAACCGGTGGCGACTTTAATCTGTCGGAACTGCTGCGTGAATTAGAGCAGGAAATGCAGGAGGCTTCGGCAAATCTCGAATTCGAGCGAGCCGCGCTGCTGCGCGACCAGATTATGGAAGTAAAAAGCGGCTCCGGACTGGCGAAAATCGAACCAAAGCGCCGACCCATAAGATACTCCCGCAACGCCGGTCGGCGTCGCTCGCGCGTGTAGGTGGAACGCGTTGTCCTCAACTCGTTGCGACTCGCGGCCTGACACCTGATGTTCGCGCCTTCAGCGGTTACTCTGCCATCGTCTTGAGGACAAGACGATCCACCTTGTCGATTTTCATCCCGCATGCGAGAAATCGCCGATGCCGAAGACGAAAACCAAATCGGAAACCGCAAACATATACGCGGTCGTCGGCTCGGATGAATCTGAAGTGAAACACGTGGCGGCGGAGCTGGCGCAAAAACTCGTGCCAGACGATGCTGGCGATTTTGGCCTAGAAGTAATCGATGGCGTCGCAGATAACGCCGATCAGGCCGCCGGGCGAATTCGATCGGCGATCGAGGCGTTGCAGACCCTCCCTTTCTTCGGTAGCACAAAAGTGGTCTGGCTGAAAAACGCAAACTTCCTCGGCGATGACGTAAAGGCGCGCTCAAACGCGGTGCAAACTGCGCTCGAAGAATTATCTGCGCTGATCGACAGCGGCGTTGGAGATGGAGTCATGCTTTTGATCAGCGCCACCGAAGTCGACAAGCGCCGCTCGTTTTATAAGACGTTGGTTAAACGCGCGGAGGTTCAAGTTTTCGACCGGCTCGATTCGGCGCGTGCCGGCTGGGAAGAACAGGCAACTGAAATCGTTCTGGGCCGCGCAAAAAAGCGAAAATTGGAATTCGATGAGGCTGCGCTTGAATTGTTCGTTTTGCTGACCGGAGGCGACACGCGACAGATCGATAACGAGCTGGAAAAAATCGACACGTTCCTCGGGGAAGATCGCGCCGTGCGTATCGAGCTCGTTCGTGAGTTGGTTCCGCTATCACGTGCGGGGGTAATTTTCGAACTGAGCAACGCACTGAGCGTCCGGGATCTGGAACTGGCGCTGACGCTCGTGCGACGTTTGCTGGAGCAAGGTGAAAAGGCCGCGGGTATTTTGCTGGCTGCGATCGTGCCGACAATCCGCAATTTATTGCTGGCAAAAGATCTGATGGAACAGCATGGGATTCGGCGTCCGCATTCGCCCTTTCAATTCATTGCTGCCATGAAACGTCTGCCCGCAAAAGCAACGGAGCACTTGCCTCGCAAAAAAGACGGTTCAATTAACGCCTACGGTCTCGGCATTGCTGCGCAACATGCGAATCAGTTCGAAAGCAGTGAATTAATCGAGTCCATGCGCGCCTGCCTCGATGCGAACGTCAAACTCGTGACCACGCAGCTCGACCACGAGCTGATTCTAACGGAAGTAGTGGTGAAATTACTTCAACAGCGGTCATCCTGAGTGAGTCGCGGGATCACCTGAAGCTTCGCCATGGGGCTACTCAACTTTACTCGGAATGACGCGCTTAAACCGCGCCTTCTTGCCGCCGCGCCACCGGCCCGATGTACGGAATGTCCCAACGCACGCCTGTGAATGCTTTCACGGTAGCGACAATCCACACCACTAAAAACGCTATGTGAACAAGCGCCTGGATGATTCCCCAGAAAAACACGAGAATTCCACCAATCGCCGGAATCGACCAGAGAATCAGGAACAGGATTCTCGAGACGATATTAAACAAAAGCCACGCGCCCCCGAAGATGATCGACTGCATCGCGTAGAAACGCACAAAGCTGTCGTGCTTTTCAACTATGTAAAAAATGATCCCGCCAATTAATGGAATGCAGGCGAGTGCCGCAGCCACGTTCGAAGGTAAACCGGTTGATGTTGATTTCGGCCCGAGCTCGGGGCCCGGACCTGACGCAGGCGGAGGTGGGATAGGCTCTTGCTCGGGCATGATCTACATACACCGAATGCAAAATCACTTGTCAAGCAATCTTGATTTAGCGGTTCCTTTTCGCTTTCGCTTCGCACCCAAGCGCAATATCATGCGTTGTTACTCCATATCCATGGACAAAAATTCCTCTCGCCCTGTTACGCGCGCCTTCACCCTGATTGAGTTGCTCGTTGTGTTCGCGGCCATCGACATCCTGCTCGGAATCGCCGTTCCACCCTTAAATAGTGCTTATGAGCGCGCGAAAATCACAAAAGATATGAGCAACCTGCGCCAGATTGGACTTGGGATGCAATCGAAACATTGAGACCCAACGAAGTAACAAGCGCGCTCACATGATCTCTGTGCGTGCCGGCATCGGGCGCATCCTAATCGGCAAGCAGTTACTACCCCGGACCGGGAAAAGATGTCAGGCGCTCGGGGTATCTGGGCAATGTGTTCTCATTTCCGATAGAAACGTCGCGCCGCTTTTCGCCGATCGAGTGAAAAAAGGCTTGGTGTCAGCCGGATTTCGTCCCACCCTGATTACCATTCCGGCGGGCGAGAAATCGAAGACGCTTGAGCAAGCAGGCGCGATTTGCGACCGAATGATCGCGGCGGGACTTGGCCGTACATCGTGTGTGGTTGGTCTCGGTGGCGGAGTGGTTGGCGACATTTCTGGATTCGTAGCGGCGATTTATCACCGCGGAATCCCGCATGTCCAAATTCCAACAACGCTGCTGGCCATGGTGGATAGCTCAATCGGTGGGAAAACCGGTGTGGATACGCGCGCTGGGAAAAATTTGATCGGCGCTTTCCATGAACCCTCGCTGGTGATTGATGATCTCGATGTTTTGAAAACGCTGCCGCGTCGTCAATTTAATCAAGGGTTCGCGGAGATCATCAAGCACGCCATTATCGCCGATGCAGAAATGTTCCGGATACTGCAGTCGTGGGATGCAAGCTCCAGCCTGGCAAGCGGAGCGCTTGCCCTACAATCACTGATCGAGCGCAATATCCGGATCAAATCTAGAATCGTCGCGCAAGACGAGCGTGACCAGACGGGCCATCGTGCGCTTCTGAATTTTGGCCATACAGTTGGCCACGCGATCGAGCGCGCGGGAAATTACCGGAAATTCCTGCATGGAGAAGCAGTGAGCCTTGGAATTGTGGCCGCGTGCGCGATCTCAGCGAAAAGAGCTGGCCTGCCGGCGGATCAGCGCGCCGCAATTGTTGATCTTCTTGAGCGATTCGAGTTACCAACCCGATTGCCACCCAAATTTCCGCGTAAGAAGATTCTCGAGGCAGTAAACTTCGACAAAAAATTCGAAAGCGGAAAAGTTCGGTTCGTCGTGACGCCTCGCATCGGGGCTGCCTCTGTCACGGACAATGTAACGCTCGAGGACATTCTAGAGGCGATAGAAAATTTGTAGGGCGTTTCTGTGAAACGCCAAGGCGTCTGACACAGACGCCCTACAATTCTCGCGCTTTTGAGTAATACTCCACCAGCCCATCCGCTACGCTGTCGGCGTATTCTCGGAAGATGCTCTTGCGTTCAACGCCGTTGATGTTGCGCGTTCCCTCGTAATCGCCGGCCTGAATACGGGCAAACACGTCTTTGCTGTTCATGACATACGGCTCGCAGTACACGACTGGGCAACGGTAAAGACGTGTGGCCAGCAAATTGCGCGCGTACACATAACCGCTGCTGCCGACTTTGGTCGTGCTGTTAGTGGTTGGATAGGCGTACGGCGGCAGGCCAGTCTCGCGCGACATTGCCAGAGCAATCGTGTCGGCCAACGGTAACTCCTCATCGTACGCGCGACTGAGGAGCCGCCGGACCATTTCGAAACGTTCGTCATCAAATTCCAGCTCCTCCGCCAAATACGATCCGTTGACCAGCAGGTGAAGATGATTCGCGTCGGTCAACATCGGACTAGTCGGGTCGCCCCATCCTTCAGCGTTGAAATGCAAACACAACACAAGGTCAGGATGCAGTTTGAAATTCACTAGCGCCGCACGTCGCCGAATTTCACTGTAGCGGTAGAACAAGATTTCGCTTTGCCATCGGATGGTCTTCTCTTTCTCCGGATCGGTCGAATCAAGAACATCGGGGCGCGGCTGTGGCACACCATTCTTGATGAGAATCTTCCTGGCCAATTCGCGAAAATCATCCGGACGCTTGGCTGTGATGGGTTCATTGTCATTTCGCACAAACCAAACTTTCGCCCCGAGATCGCGCAATCGCGTCGCCAGCAGTCGCGCTACGCGCAACGTCAAATCGCCCTCCTGAATGGGCTTACTGTCGGCGAACTGAAACCAACGCTCCTCCATCTTCGCCCATTCCCCGCCAAGATGCCCCGGGTCGAGCGCGATTTTTAAACCCGAGAGCGGCTTCTCTCGTTTGGTTGGGGACAAAGAGTTCACCGGTCGCCACAGCCGCGGCACCCGTTTTCGGGCCGAATCACTGGCAGCAAACTGCAAGGTGAAAGACTTTTGCGCGTCGCGGTTCATGAGGATCCGCGCTGTGTCGTCTTTTATTTCAATTAAATCGGGCGCGAACCCGTGTGTGCCGAAGACCTCATTGATCAGGTGCGCGAATTCATCACGCGTGATTGTCTGCTGGTAATGTTCGAGAACGGCCCACTGTGGCTTGTTTCCGAGGACGCTAATGTTCTCAGCGGCCTGCAGACCTGCTGCAAAGATCGCTATAAATAAGCATGTCGAAGTTCTGACAACCCGCGTTCGCCAGGCTATGGCGTACCAGGCGAATCGCTTCGCCGCGCTCGATCGGTGAACGCTTAAATCGTTGAATCGCAAATCCGATGTAACTATGTAACGATTCAACGAATCACGCCTCTCATGTTAACGATTCTTTTCCTTGGCGATATTGTTGGGCAATCAGGTCGCGCCGCGGTAATAGCCCGGTTGCCGGACCTCAAGGCGAAATACGCTTTAGATTTCGTCATCGTCAACGGCGAGAACGCCGCGGGCGGCCGCGGCATTACCGGCAAAATCACCATCGATCTTTTACGCGCCGGAGTCTCAGTTATCACAAGCGGCGATCATATCTGGGACCAGAAAGAGATCCTTTCGTTCATCGACACTGAACCTAGGTTGTTGCGCCCACTGAATTATCCTGAGGGCACGCCGGGTAGCGGATCGATCATTCTTGAAACAGCCAAGGGAAAAATCGGCGTCATCAACGTCCAGGGGCGCACATTCATGCAGCCGATTTTGGACAATCCATTTCGTGCTGTCGAAGCAGCAGTCACCAAAATGCGCAGCGAAACGCCGAACATTATCGTCGACGCACACGGCGAAACCACGAGCGAAAAAATTGCGTTCGGTCGATTTCTAGACGGCAAAGTGTCCGCCGTCATCGGCACCCATACTCACGTTCAGACAGCCGACGAGCAAATCTTCCCCGGCGGCACAGCTTTCCTATGCGACGCCGGAATGTGCGGACCTGTAAACTCCATACTGGGACGCGCCGTGGATCCGATCCTGAATCGGTTTATCTCGAATCTGCCGTCATCGTTTCCGGTAGCCGGCGGCGAAGTACGCTTGCGCGGCGCACTCGTTCAAATTGATGAGACGACGGGTCGTGCGGTCGATATTACGCGGGTGGATGAGCCCGGGCCCAGTTCATCCGTCACGTCAAGTCCGGAGCCAAAGATCGATATCGAAAATGCGCCATCGCCGGAACAAACTTGAAACTGTTGAACTTACAGCCAACTATTCACGCCTCTAGGTTCGAATGGTTTAAAGAATATCAACGTCTAACAGAAATCTATGAACAGATCCTTTGCTTTCATTCTAGTCACGTCTTTGGCCGTCTGCGGTTCGCAAGTATGCCAGGGAGCGGAAAAAAAGAATCCCGAGGCGAACAAGTTGGCCCGCGAGGGCGTTGAGGCCGCTAAAAAGCAAGACTTCGACAAAGCGGTCGACCTGCTTAAGAAGGCGACTGCCATGGACCAAAAATACGGGGATGAGCTCTCGGCAGTTTATCAACAACGCGGATATGCGGCTGCAAACGACCAGAAATACGGGGACGCCATCAACGACTACAACGAAGCCCTTAAACTGACTCCGCAACAAGCGCCCCGGATTCATGAGCAGCGTGCGGCGGTCGAAATGAAGATACAGGACTACGATAAAGCTCTCGGAGACTATTCCGAACTTATCAAATTGAAGCCAAACGAGATCAAATACGTCAATTATCGCGCGTACATCTACGAGCTAAAAAACGATCTTCAAAATTCGCTGGCCGACAACGAAAAGATTTTGAAGCTGGATCCCAACAATCAGGATGCGAAGACGCGCAAGCAACGGCTTGAACAAAAGATTGCCGAAAGGACGCCGCTTACTCCTCCACCGCGATCGCCCACGCCTTCGCCTGCCCATTCACCAGCAGGCAAAAAGAAGCCCTAAGCGCTCTCGACACCTGGCCCACTGCGTCGCCTTGGAAGCGGGTCACTTTAGGGCTCGGTTAATGCAGGAGCTTCTTCGCTTTCCTCATCTGTTCTCGGCGCTGTGAATTTTCGTTTCCGGCGGTTCGCCGGCAAAGGCGCCAGGGTCATGGTGATATTCCTACCGGCGATCTTCGGGTCAGTTTCCACCTGCGACATGCTGGAAAGATCGTCGCGAACTTTCTCCACCAGATGAGTCCCAAGCTCCTGGTGCGCCATTTCGCGGCCGCGGAATTGCAACTGAACACGCACCTTGTTGCCGCGATCCAGGAATTCCTCGGCGTGCCGGACTTTCGTTAGATAATCGTGCTCGTCGATGTTAACGCGGAACTTGATTTCCTTCAGTTTCGAGCCGGACGGCTTTTTATCTTTCGAGTGTTTTGAAATGTCGTATCGGAACTTTCCGAAATCGACAATCTTGCACACAGGCGGATTGGCCGTGGGCGCGATTTCGACCAAATCCTGGCCGAGAGTTTGAGCCTTACGCAAGGCGTCGGTTAGTCTCATGACGCCGAGCTGTTCGCCGGTGGACCCTACAATGACTCGGACTTCGCGAGCGCGAATCCGACCGTTTACACGAATTTGTGGTTGCAGATTAGATCAATCTCCTCAACGGCGAAGCGGGAGTGCGCCGCGCCGCCGTGTTACATTTATCGCAATTCCGGGCGTCAGCATTCGCAAACGCCAGGTCACTCTTTCTTCGCCACGGCTGCGATTCACCGCAACGAAGTGCTCGCATTAAAGGTCGCAAGCAGAAGAGAAGTTGTAGGCAACAATTGTGCACTGGCAAGGTCAAACTCGTGACGTTTAGGTATCGATCTCCGGGAGATCACTTTGCCGGCGGGTCGCCAAAGTGCGCTTTGTGCGCCGCGTACGCAGCCGCATCGTCGAGCATTGAATCGACTGTCGCTGCCAATGGCTCGAATTTGACCACTCCGGAAAAAATGGCGCGATCCCCGATCTCAGTATCAATAACGAATGCGGGTCGTTGCGAGATCTGTAATGCGCGGAATTCGGAGGTCGATGCTCGAACCCGCTTCTCAACCGACGACGATTTCGCGCGCTCG
>DATDAJ010000148.1:0-5754 GCA_036525475.1 Candidatus Udaeobacter sp. | reverse complement strand
GGCTAAGATCGATCACGTCGTCCGCACCGGCCGCAGTAGCGAGGCGAAGCCGTTCCGCGTTTCGACCAATCACAAGCACGCGCGCACCCGCCGCTTTGAGCGCGCAAATTAAAAGCCGCGCCATGTTGCCGGCGCCGATCACGGCAATGGTTTCGCTCGGTTTGAGCCGCATCTTATCGACCGCATGCAAAGCGCACGCGAACGGTTCGACCAGCGCGGCCTCAGCGAAACTCAAATGTTCCGGTAACGGATGAACGTTGTGCCGCGTGATCTGCGGCGGGACGCGAATGTATTCGGCATAAGCGCCGTTGAGCAGCTCGAGATTTTCGCACAGTTCCGTGATGCCTTGTTCGCAGAAGAAACAATCGTCGCAGGGCGCTGAGTTCAGCACGACGACTCGCTCTCCTTCCCGCAGCCAGGTCACTCCTGCGCCGACTTCGCTAATGATTCCCGCCATCTCATGTCCGAATGGCGATGGCGTGTGTGCCAGCAAAACCGGGTGACCTTGTCGATAGGCTTTGAAGTCGGTGCCGCAGGTAAGCGCCGTCTCAATCTTCACGACGACTTCGCCGGGGCCGGCTGAAGGAATTGGCGTTTCCATCAAACGCAAGTCGCCAGGTGCGTAGAACATCACCGCTTTCATCAGCGCATTCATCTGGTCACTGGTCACTGGTCACTGGCGATGGAGTCATGATCGCCTTGAGAATCGTGCGGCTTTCGATCGCAGCCAGCGCCTCCGAGAACCCCTCCAACGGAAAAGTGTGTCCGGTCATTAGCGATACGCGCACAGAACCATTCGCCAGCAATTGCAGCGCTTCGCGCAGATCATCCGGCGAAGCTGAATACGAC
The DNA here is from genome assembly GCA_036525475.1 of Candidatus Udaeobacter sp. Classification (GTDB taxonomy): domain Bacteria; phylum Verrucomicrobiota; class Verrucomicrobiia; order Chthoniobacterales; family UBA10450; genus Udaeobacter. Next base: position 4,905 of record DATDAJ010000148.1, on the reverse strand, counting down.
GTCACGATATTGATTTCACGGTAATAGAGCTGATTCCAATCGAGTGTGACATCGGAGTCGGGATGGAGACTGGCAAAGACGAGGCACGTCCCGCCTGCGCGTAACCACGACAACGCCGTCGGAACAAGTGGCGGATTTGCCGCAGTTAGCAAGACCGCATCAGCGCCACGACCGTTCGTCATCGAGGCGAGCGATTCTTCGAAATCGGGTTCGGAGCCGGCAAATGTTGCGGTCGAGCCTAACGAGTCTGCTAACTCGCGGCGAGCTGGGTCGAGATCGAGGCCGATACACTTACCACCGGCGTGGCCGATCAATTGCATGAATAGCAGACCGATCGAACCTAAACCAACCACAACGACGACATCCGACGGTTGGATTCCAGCGCGCTTCACCGCGCGCACGCAGCAAGCCAACGGCTCCATGAAAGAAGCTTCGTTGTCAGTCAGACTATCCGGAATTGGAAAGGCAACGCTCTCCACATGCTCTGCCGGCACACGCACAAACTCCGCGAATCCACCTGGATCGAGATTGGTTTTTTTGAACTCCGCGCACATCGAAATATTTCCATGGCAACAGTAATGACATCGGCCACACGGAACGTGATGCGCTACGACCACGCGATCGCCCACCTTAAATTTCGCAGCGCTCGATTCCACCACCCGGCCGGCTACTTCATGACCCAGGACGACGGGGTCTTCCATTCGTTGAAAACGAATCTTGTGAACATCGGAGAAGCAGACTCCGCAGGCTGTGACTTGGAGGAGCATCTCGCCCTCGCTTAGCAAAGGCCGCGAAATCTCCTGCACGCGGAATCCGTTATCTTGAGAAACCAGCACTTTCATCGTCCGTGGCTTGTCACTGGTCACTTGTCACTAATAACTTCTTCCACGGCTTTGCGAAACAAGCGCCTTCATCGAGGGTATCGGGTTGAAGAATTCGGAAGCGGATAACGCCGAACGCCCAACCTCCAACATCCAACGCCGAATGAAACAGCGCCGCGGTCAGAACCGTCGGCTACAGATTTTTTTCCTGACTTCCTGATTCGATAATCCGTTGGGTGGAGGTCCACACGGTCGTCGGAACGTGCTTTATGGATGGGACTCCTGAAATTTCTTGGTAAGGTGACGTATGCAAACCGTTTTGAACTTTCTAAGATTGTCCGTTTTTAGTCTCGTTGTCATTTCCACCTCCTCTCTGTTCGGAGAACATCCAACCTCAATCGCAATTGTTGGAGGCCAGGGAGATGCTCCGTATGCGGCTATTGTCAGGTCAGATCGATCTGTGATGGAATTGGCTGGGCTGCCGGCTGAAGGACTTACTTATCGAGTTGCCATGAACTCCTCTCGCCGTGGAATCATTGGCGGGACCGAAGGCGTGAATGCCTATGCGGCGTTGGTCTCTCACAAAGGAGAGTTAACGCCGATAAGCGGACTCATGGCACCCGGAGAGATCTATACGGTTGCCATCGATGAGTCCGGAAAAGGACTTGTTGGAGGAGGGCATGCCGATTCCAGTGTTCCCTACGCCGCGCTGATCTCCTCCAAGGGTGAGGCAAAATCGCTCTCGTTGCCTCCGAGTGGACTGATTTATAGCGTTGTAGTCGGCTTTTTCCAAAATGGAATCATTGGAGGAAAAGGTCCGTCAAATTCTGCCTATGCGGCTTTTGTTTCACACAAAGGTGTGGTGGAACCTCTGGCAGGGTTGCCTGCGATTGGAGCCATTTTTTGGATTTCCGTGAGTAATTCGCACAACGCTCTAATCGGAGGGCAAGACAATGAGTCGGTGTACGCGGCCTTCGTTTCTCGCTCAGGGGTCGTGACGCCGATTGCCAATCTGCCTCAAGGAATTAATTACAGCGTTGCGATCAATAATGCCGGAGCGGGCCTCATGGGAGGCACCTCTCAGTCTCAACCTTATGCCGCTTTCGTATCACCTCAGGGCGTTGCCACACCTATACAAAATCTGCCAACGACCGCGGGAATTATCTATAATGTCGCAATCAATGCTTCCGGCACGGGACTGATTGCTGGGCTCGTCGCATCACACCCCTACGGAGCGTTCGTCGCCGCCAACGGTGTCTTGACCCCTCTGCAAGGCCTTCCCACAGCCGAGGGATTTTTGGATGGGATCGCGCTTGATCGTTCCGGATATGCTCTCGTGGGAGGGGAATCTGACGGCGCTCCTTTTTTGGCTCTCGCTGCTCCCAACGGGCAATTGACCTATCTGAACGATCTCCCGGAAAATGGCGCGATTAATTCAATTTCCAGCACCAGACTCGATCAAATTATCTCTATGTACCGGTAATTCTGAAATATTCGGGAGCAGAGAACGCCCAACGCCCAACGCCGAATGAACAGCGCCGCAGTCAACGACGACGGCTACAGTTTTCCTTTTTCCTACATTAATATCCTCTACGGCAGTACAAAAGAGTCAGCGGAGCGTGAAGTATTCTGCGGCTCGCAGGGTGAGCACGGCGGCCAATGTTATGAGGCCGGCAGCAACAATTGCACAGGCGTAGAGGAAACTAATGTAGCTGTTCGCTGCGCTCAAGGCGGCTGAGACAGACCGCCCCTACCCGCGCAATCGCCTACGGCTCGGCCAGCGAAGCTGGCGGCTCACACACCAAATGCATTTCGTGTGTGAGCCCGCGCCTGATCAGAGAACACGCGGGAAACGGATATGCAGCTTAAGGCAAAGGTAGAGGACCAAGATCGCGCCAAGCGTGGAAAAAATGATACCAGCGGGATGAAATCGTCCGGACGGCGGCGAAAACATGTGGGTAACCGCGCCGCCGATGATCGATCCGATGATGCCGAGTACGATCGTCCAAAAAATCGTCATGTGCACGTGCAACACCGATTTCGCGATGAGCCCCGCGATCAACCCGACAATAATGTACCAGATTAAGTGAATCATAATTTTTCCTCCGTCGTTTGCCTGCAGAAAGGTGGCTGAGCATGGTCAGACGTTTCACAATTGGCCAGACTTTTCTCGAGTTGAGAAGATTACTCGGGGAAAACGCCCAACGCTCAACGCCCAACGTCCAACGCTCAACGCCAACTCCGAAGGCATTCGCGAGCAGGCGGCGTGACAGCCACGACAGACTGTTCAGAAGTTAATGCCGCGAGGTGCAGGCGAATCGGATTCGCTCGTTCACTTTATCGAGCTGCGCGGCCTTTTAGCCAACTAATCCCGATTTCCTTTTCCAGTGGCTTGAATTCCGGGTCGCCGGTCACGAGGTCAGCGTTTTGTTTTTTCGCCAGTGCTGCGGCAAAAGCGTCCGCCAAACTGATTTTGAACCGCGTCTTAAAATCGGCAGCGCTGTCGGCAAGGACCCGATCGGCGACATGGAATTGAATCGGCGCTGCGATCAGCTCACGGGCAATGGTCTGCCACGCCGCTTCTCCATCCTTGCGTCGCACGATGCATTGGACTTCGGCATAGTTCACCTCGGTCATATGCGCGCGCTCATCACGACGAGCAGCTTCTATGAGAATCTTCTCGACCTCTTCTGCACCAGGTTCGTCACGCAGTAGTTTTAGCAGAGCGTGACTGTCGAACACGACGGGTGGAGCGGGCATACTTCGCTTCCTCCAATTGCTTTTCTTCAGTTTTGTATTTTGCCCACCACTGATTAAAAGGTTCTTCTCCGGGCTTACGCTTTATCAGGCCGCGTAATCGCCGGATGCTGGGAGCCGTCATCGGTTTTAAGAGAATTCCTTCGGGCGTGGCCTGCACTACGGCTCTTGTCCCGTCCTCGATGTCGAACTGCCGCCGCAGCCACGCCGGAATCACGACCTGGCCCTTGGTGGTAAACCATACCGAATCCAAGTTTGTCTTACTCACAGTTTGAATTCTGATATTAAAACAACATTCCGTCAATGGATATAATATCGGATGGACGCCGCAAAGTCCGATGATAGCTTTGGAGAGAACTCAGGAATAAAATCACACGCGTGTCGCCTCCCTCGACACTACCAACCCGAGGAGGAGCCAAACCGGCGTTGTGTAGGAGTTGAGATGTTGAGGGCGAGGAGTTGCGCCGGGCATGGAACAAGGGGACACTGCGCGCTTTCTGCAATGCTGACCGTTTCCCAACTTTCAAAATCTTTCGCCGGCCGGGCGCTCTTCGACGACGTATCGCTCCAGGTCAATCGCGGCGACCGGATTGGATTGGTTGGCCCCAATGGGGCTGGCAAATCAACGTTGTTTGCGCTTCTGCTCGGTGATGTCTCACCCGATAAGGGAACGATTGCGATCGAGAAGAACGCAACGATCGGCTTTCTTCCGCAGGAAACCACCGCTGCCGGAGACGAAACCGTCCTCGAACTTGCTCTCGCCGTTTCGCCCGAGCTTGTGCACGCGCAGAAAGTGATCAAGGAGCACGAAGCAGCTGTAGCCGGGATCGCTGATCCCGGTCGCGAAGCGGCCTATCACGATGCGCTCCATGTTTTCGATGAGCACGGCGGCTGGGAACTCGAACCAAAAGCAAAACGGGTCCTGGCGGGACTCGCGTTTCGCGAAACTGATTTCCACCGCCCGGCGCGCGCTTTAAGTGGCGGCTGGATCATGCGCGCTCATCTCGCGCGGTTGCTGGTGATGGAACCCGACCTTCTTCTGCTCGACGAACCGACGAATCATCTCGATCTCGAATCGCTTCAATGGTTCCAGGAGTATCTGCGAAGCTATCCGGGCGCGATTGTCATGATCTCGCACGACCGCGAATTTTTGAATCAGCTTGTCGGCAGCATCGTCGAGATCGCGCACTCGAAACTGGTGCGTTATCGGGGCAACTGGGACAGTTATGTTGAGCAGCGAGTGGCACGCGAAGAACAACAGCTCGCCGCTTACAAGAATCAGCAGAAAGAAATCGCATCGCTGCAATTGTTTGCCGATCGATTTCGC
>DATDAJ010000147.1:0-5002 GCA_036525475.1 Candidatus Udaeobacter sp. | reverse complement strand
ATAATGATCTGGCTTGGTTGCCCCTGGGGTTGGGACTGAAACCGCACACCCAACCAGCCATGCGACTCATTGCGTTCTTTGAAATTGCGCGCCGCAATTGTATCGGCGAAGACAAAGAACGTTTTCTCGGCCCCGAATTTTCCATCCAGCCGTTCGATCAGAAGATCGTATTCATGATCGAGCATTGTCTGGAGCCGCACACGACTAACATAGCGGTCGGCCTGCCCGTAAATGGCGTCACTGAAAGTCATGTCATAGGCGGACATGGTCTTGGCGATTGTGCCGGCTGCGCCGCCCACGCGAAAGAATCTGCGCGCTACCTCCTGTCCCGCGCCAATTTCAGCGAACGTACCATACTTCTCTGAATCCAAATTCATATGGAGGGCCTTCTCGTCGGTGCCGATCTCCATCTGCGGATTCATATAATTTCTCTAACGGCGATTCACGGCCGTCGCAAATCGTGTAATAGGGCAAGGAGCGACCCCGAACGCTTTCGGGGTCGATTTCAAATTTGACGGTTGGGAAACCGTCATTCCTTGAATGTCGGCGGACTGAGACCGCTGCTCCTTAAGTGTTGCCCCTTGCGCTTCTACAGCCGCACTTGCTCGGCGTTCTTCGTCTGAATCCAGCCGCGCAGGTCATTCGGCAATGCGGCGTATATCCAATCGCCGCGCGTGCTTAGAATTTTGATTTCGCTGCCAGCCGGCAACGCCAGAACGCTGTTTGCGGTGTCCGCTGTGGCAAGACGTGCCTGGACGTCCGTACCAGTCACTATGGCGAGCGCCCGGCCTTTGCTTCCTTTGTCGAGTGTGTAAATCGCCCAGACAGCTACAGCGCACAAAAGTAGGCACAAAATCGATAATGACAGCAACGCAGCGGATCGGCGACGCGTGAAAATGAGGCCAACAATTCCAAAAATGCCCAGCCAGAAAGCAACCGCCGCCGCGATGCTGTACTGATTGATGCTCGCGAATTGAAAGTAACGCTCCAATCTGGTCGGTTTCAGCTCCAGCGCGCGCGATTCGTCACGGGCAATCTGCAAATTAGCGGTTGCCTCCGGATGATGCTGATCCAACGCGAGAACGCGTTCGTAATTCAGAATGGCGCGGCCAAAATCGCGCGTGCGAAAATAGGCGTTTCCCAGATCGTAAAACAGATTTGCGTTCCACTGACCTGCGTGAACCAGCGCCTCATAACCGGCTATCGCTTCTTTGAAATGACCCTGCGCGTATTCCTGGTTCGCTTTTGCAAATTGCGGATCCGATTGCGCAAACGCGGATGGTGCCCAAACGATCCACGCGAGCGCGCAGATTGGAACATAGACTTTTAGTCTGTGCGCCCAGCGGACATGTTGTCCGCTGCTTCCGATCCAGCGGGTTACAAACCCGATGGGCGCACAGGCCACAGGCCTATGTTCCGACGCTTGTTGCAAAGGTTTCATTTCAAATTTTCAATCAGCTCCAATACATCGCGTCGGTTTTCCGGAGAGATTCTTCCCGGGCCGTTGTGCGTTCCGCTGTATTGCCACTCGTCGTTTTGCTCGAATAAACGGCGAAGCCGGTCGCGCGAATCAGTATCAAGCTTGAAAGTTTCCGCTGCGGTTTCCGCGTCGACGGCATTTGGGTCGACGCCGCGGTTCCGCGAGGCGAGCGCGGCTTTCAATCGAACAACTCGCGAGGCTTCGGCATAATATTCTCGCGGGGACGCATCATCACGGCGCAACTTGTGCATCAGTTCGGCTGCTTCATGTTGCAGCGCACCAATGCGGCGTGCTTCGCGATCGTCCAATCTTGCTCGCCGAATCTTCCAACCCGCGAACACGAGCAGCGCCGCCAGCGGCAGCGATTGTGCCGCCCAGAAACCGCGACGCGTATAAAGCGGTTTGAATGATCCAGCCGTTCGCGATGGCTCGGTAAGTTGATAAAGAATGTCCTGAGGCTTGGTTAAATTCGGAACCGGAGCGCGCCCCCGGGCAGCCGGCGCTGACGACGGTGGCTGGGCGGCTACGGCCGGCGCAGCTGCACCGCCCTGGACAGTGATTGCCATCGGTTCGCTGTGCAACGTCACGTATTGTTCTTTCGCCGGATCGAAATATGAAAATGCGAGCACTGGCAGACTTTGCTTGTTCTCGTTAGGCGAAACCACCATCTCGAAGGTCTTTGTGCCGCTAATGCCAACTTCATCGTCCTGTTTGAACTTGGAAGATGGCGGATATTTATGCCAGCCCTGATCGTCCTCGAGCAATGGCGCATTCACGCGATCGAAATTGCCGCGCCCGGCGATTGTTGTTGTGACTGTGATCGGATCACCTACCTGCACGCTCTTCGGCTTGGCATCGGTTGCCATGGTAAAGCTTCCAATTGCTCCTGAGAAACTGGGCGGCGCATTTGGTGGCAGCGGTTTTACTTCAAGCGCCACAGGGTCACTGCTGATCTGGATGTCGCGACGTTCGCCAATCTGTGCAAATGGGTTCGAGAAAAATGGATCCGAAAACGGATCATCGAGATCGAATAAATCGAAGGGCGAACGCGAACGCGGCGCGTTTCGTCTTCGCGGGACGACTACCTGCGCCTTTGCCTTGACAGGTCCGATTTCAAATTTCCCTGCCCGCGCCGCCGCAATCGCGGTTTTAAACGTCACCACTTCGAAAGGCCTGCCGTTGATAGTCTCCAAATTTTGTGACGACTGCTGCAATTTCTGTGAGGTAAAGCCTTGACCGGTAATCTCAGGCGGCTCGGTCAGCCGGGGATGAACACGCGCATCAAATGCCATTTTAATCTGCACCGGAACAATCTCGCCGACGTACGCGGTCTTCTTGGGCACGATCAATTCAGCGAAGATCAGGTCGCCTGTGTTAGTCGACTGGCTCTGAGTGCTGCGACCAGGTCGTGTCTTCGTCTGTTGACCCGGCGCGTCAGCGACGTTTAACGCGAGTTCCGGCGTCCTGAGGATCTTCCCGCCGGCGTGAACTGTTTGTGGCGGAATCGTGAACCGTCCTGCTCTGAGCGGCAGGATCGTGTAGTTGTATGTCACGCTCGAGTTGGTCGAGAAGTTGTGTATTTCGAATTGTCGCGACGTTCCGGTGGAATGAATCTCTAAACCGTCGATCGAAATTTCTTCGGGCGGCCGCGCATCGCCGGGACCCGTCACCTTGATTTGCAGCTCCACGGTTTCACCGACAGTTACCTCCGAGCTGCTCAGGACTGCCGTGACACTGGGCGAATCGGCACGCGCAATCTGTGCGATCGCGATTACGGCGAAAAACGCGAGTAAGATTCGGCGATGCATGAAATTTCCGTTAACTATTAACCATCAACTCTCAACTACCGACGCTCCGACCTACCAATCGTTATAGACATGACGCTTTACTTTGCGTTCATCAAGTCGGACTCGCGCCTCTTCATCTTTCATCGATTCAAGCAGCGCCAGCGCCTGTCGTTCGCTCATCTGACCTTCTTTCTCCTGTTCAGCCTCCGCCGCTACTTGCTCGTTTTTATCGGTAGGCTTTTGTGAGTTATCTCCTCCTGCGCCTTTGACTTCGCCGGCAAATTTCTTTTGCGGCGATTCCCCGGGGGTGGGGGAGCCGTTTTCCTCCTCGCCTTCACCCGGTGACGGCGACGGCATTTCGTTTTCTCCTTCGCCTGGACTTGGTGATTGTCCAGCCTGTTGTTCTGCCGGCGAAGGCGAAGGCTGATTGTCCTGCTGCTTTTCTGCGCCGGGCGATGGAGACGGACTCTGGCCGGGCTGTTGCTGCTGTCTCTTTTGCGGTTCGTTTTTTGCCTGGGACTGGTCCTTTTGCTGTTGTTCTTTTTGGTCTTTCTCGCTGTTCGATTTGTCTTGCGACTGCTGATCTTGTGCCTGCTGCTGATCTTTTTGATCCTGTTGATTCTGGTCTTGCTGTTGTTGCTGCTGTTGTTGCTGCTGCTGCTGTTGTTGTTGATCTTTTTGATCTTTCTGCTGCTGATCTTTCTGTTGTTGCTGCTGGTCCTGGTTCTGTTGGTTCTGCTGTTCTTGCTGCTGATCTTGCTTGTCTTGTTTGTTCTTTTGCGGTGGCGTTGGGGAAGGGGATGGCTGTTGTTGCTGTTCCTTTTTGTCTTTTAACTCGTCGATCTTCCTTTTGACGTATTCGTAGTTGTCCTTCGCCTCTTTGTTTTGTGGATCTAGTTTTAGGGTTTGCTCGTAATGATCGAGCGCATTTGTCCAGTCGCTTAGCTTCTTGTCGTCGCTTTTTTGCATCTCGCCGCGTTGATACAGCGTGTTGCCGAGATTGTAGTGGCCCTTGGTCTGCAAACCGGTATCAGGCGTGAGCAATGCCTGACTGAATGATTCCAACGCCTTATTGTAATCCTTCAGTTTGTAAGCCGCTGTTCCTGAATCGAACTGGAGCTCGTCTTCGGCGCGGGATTGCGGATGCGACTTCAGCGTGTCTTGAAATTCCTTGTAAGCATCTTCGAATTTGCCTTGCTGATACGCATTGATTCCCGGCACCGTTGCGAACACAGATGAGCACAGCAACATCAAGACAGCTACGGCAGCGCCCGCAGCTTTGACCGGTCCGCCTGCGACGCTGCGCCCGGCATTGCCAGCAGGCGCAGGAACATGCGCTCGCTCGCGCACGCGTTTCCGCTCGGGAATCAGGATCGACAAGGCGAGTGCAATCAACGCGGCACCGAGCGGCCACTCGTAACGTTCAATGGGCCGGCGCGACAAACGCACATCCATCTCGGCAGCCTGCATTTTTGCCAAGCCTTCACTCTGAACCTGCTGCATCGTGCGCGGTCCGTTTTCCAAATGTAGATAGAATCCGCCCGTCGCCTCCGCCACTTCGCGCAAACGATTGTCGTCCAGTTTTGATTTGACGACTTGCCCGGCCGAATCCTTCACGAAGCTTGTCTCGCCGTTGTCGCCCGTTACGGGAATCAATGAACCTTGCGGCGTTCCGACGCCAATAGTGAAAATTCGCACGCCGGCGTCGGCGGCAGCTTTCGCAGTTTTCACCGCT
>DATDAJ010000146.1:0-6423 GCA_036525475.1 Candidatus Udaeobacter sp. | reverse complement strand
GGGCTCTACCTGGGTCCGAAGGATGCTTTGATGCCACCGCAGGCGGACAATCCGGATGGCTTCTGGGAACACTTGGGTTTTGTCGCGTTGAATGACGAGTTACTCGAAGCGCTCGGTGGCGCGTGGGATTTGCCGCCAAAGGCCAACGAGAATTTATCCGACGAACGACTGGATCCGCTGCGCATGAAAGCGCGGCTCCTGATCGAGGGCTTTCATTCGGCACAGATATGGGGATGGAAGGATCCCCGCAATAGTTTGACGTTGCCCTTCTGGGAAGACCTCCTGCCAGGTTTGAAAACGCTGATCATCGTGCGCAATCCGCTGGAGGTAGCTTACTCGATGCGAAAGCGCAACGGAACCTCGTATGCATTTGGCCTGCGACTCTGGGAAATCTATAACCGGCGGTTGATTGAAGCGGCGGGCAAACCTGAGCGGCTTTTTACTCATTACGATCTGTTCTTTGAAAACGCCGAGAAAGAGTTACAGCGGATTGCGAATTTTGTTGGATTGCCTGATGCGAAAATTCATAGCGCCGCACAATTAGTGGCAACGAAAAGACGTCACACGCACTTCGCTATTGACCAACTGGTTGATGCGGGCGTGTCCGGAGAAGTTGTTGAGCTTTATCGCGCGTTGATCGCGCAAGCCTCACCTACCAAAAGGAAGACGTCTGGGACAAAATCCGCGGGCCGCGCGAAGTCACACGAGACCGAGTTGCTTCCCGGCTCGGTGAGCCGGCTCGATTCGTTCGTTCCAGACCGCTTCACGCAGATCGAGCATCTGTATGGCGAGCTCCTTGCACAAACCCAAGCTCGGCACAAAGCGGAAATGGAGAAACTCAGCGCGCATCTTGCCCATAGCGAAGAGCTGCACAAAGCCCAGGTCAAGGAGCTCACGACCCATCTGGCTAAAACCGAAGCCGCCCACAAAACGCAGGTCAAGGAACTCACCACGCATCTGTCTAAAACAGAAAAGCAGTACAACGCGCAGATTGAAGAAATCAGTGCTCATCTGGCCAAAACCGAAGCCGACCACAAGGCTCAAGTGGAGGAACTCACCACGCACTACACCAACGAAATCGAGCATTTACGCCAGCGGATCGTGGAGATGAACGCTCTGCTTCACCATAGAAGCGTAAATCTTGCAGAAGACGAGAAGTACATCGCGGAATTGACGGACCGGTTGCGCAAACAGCTGCACAATACCAGACGACTCTCGCGCCTCCTCGATGACACCGACGAGGCCGCGCGCAAGCTGCGAACTTCTCGTCGGTGGCAGCTCGCCAATCCCGGCGCAACGTTAAAAGCAAAATTGGCCCACAAAAAAGCACCGGCCGGGTTCGGGCACCTTGAAAAGATTGTGACCGCCTATTCCAAATGGCGCAAGGAGCACCCTGAGATCAAAAAGATCGATGATGAAATCAAAGCGGTTCAAATCGCAACAATTCCGAGGAGCGGGCAGCCGGAAACTGACGGTCAGGCACCTGTAAGCGCGCCGCGCGAAGAGGCCGCAGCCTCGCCAGTCGGCCCCGTTTTGCCGCTGACGTCGATTTGTTTTCCTCAGCACGAGGAAGTCGACGTCTCAATCATTATTCCGGTTTTTAACCAGTTGGAATACACGCATGCCTGCCTCGCTTCGTTGCAAGCTGTGCAGGAGCAGCCGCGTTTCGAGGTGATCGTGGTCGATGACTGTTCGACCGACGACACTCCGGAAGTCATTACGCAAATACCTGGAGTTGTCTATCTGCGTAATGACAGCAATTCCGGGTTCATCGCTTCCTGCAACACGGGTGCAAAAGCGGCGCGCGGCAAATACCTGGTCTTCCTGAATAACGACACACTCGTGAAGGCTGGTTGGCTAACTGCTTTGCTCGATACTTTCAAGGAGGAGCGGCGAGCAGGCATTGTCGGTTCGAAACTCCTTTATCCAGATGGCCGTTTGCAGGAGGCAGGGGGCATAATCTGGCAAGACGCTTCAGGATGGAACTACGGGAAGTCTGATGATCCGGGTAAGCCCGAATACAACTACCTGCGCGACGTAGATTATTGCTCAGCGGCAGCGTTGATGATTCCCAAAGCGCTGTTTGAAAGCGTAGGCCGGTTCGATTCGCGTTACGCGCCCGGCTACTATGAAGACACTGACCTGGCATTTAAGGTTCGCCAAGCTGGTTACAGAGTTCTGTACCAACCGCTGAGCGAGGTGGTCCATTACGAGGGAGCAACCGGCGGCACCGATATCTCAACCGGCGCGAAGAAGCATCAGGAGATTAATCGCTCAACTTTCGCAGAGGTGTGGAGTGATGAACTGGCGCAGAGACCAGCCAACGGAGATGTCACGTTTCTGCAGCGGCCCAGGACTCAGTCGGGCAAGAACATTCTGGTCATCGACCATCATCTGCCGATGCCCGACCGCGACTCGGGATCGCTGCGGATGTTCCAAATCCTCAAAATTCTGCACCGGCTCGGTCATCGCGTGACTTTCCTCCCTGATAATCTGGCAGACATGCCGCCTTACACCTGTGAGCTGCAGAAGCGCGGGATTCAAGTTGTTCATCATCCATATGTGAAAAGAGTGCGCGATTATCTGATTTCGCACGGTCCTATGTTCGATGTCGTGGTGCTAAGCCGGTGCGATTTTGCGCGCAAGCACATTGCAGATGTCCGTCTGCACGCGCCACAGAGCCGGATCATTTTTGATACCGTTGATTTGCATTTCCTGCGCGAACAACGGGAAGCGCAACTCACTCAAGATCCCGATGTGCGCCGGAAAGCACAAGAGAGACAGCTACTGGAAGATTCCTTAATAAAGGAAGCAGATGAAACGTGGGTAGTAAGCCCCATCGAACAGCAAATGCTCCAGGAGAATTGGCCTCACAAGTCTATTCAATTGGTTTCGAACATTGTCGACGTCACTGGGCCAGTCACGCCGTTTGCACTTCGGCGGGACTGGCTTTTCATCGGCGGCTTTCAGCACAGGCCCAACATCGATGCGGTGCTGTTTTTCGTGGAGGAGATTTACCCGCTCGTTCGCGACCGTCTGCCCGATACGAAATTCTATATCATCGGTGACAAGGCGCCCCCTGAAATCGTCGCGCTGGCGGCCGACAGGATCATTGTGGCGGGATTGCAACGCGACGCGCGCTCGTTTTTCGACAGCGTGCGGCTCTCTGTGGCTCCTTTGCGTTTTGGGGCGGGCATCAAAGGCAAGATCAATCAAAGCATGGCCTTCGGCGTGCCCGTTGTGGCAACCTCAATTGCCGTGGAGGGAATGAACCTCGCCGACCATGAACACGTTCTCGTAGCCGACGAACCGCAGGATTTTGCACGCGCGTTGATTGAGCTCTACGAATCGGAAGAGCTCTGGAAGCGACTCTCGCAAAACGGGATTAGCAAAACGCAAGAACTCTATTCTACCGATGCTGCACGCGAAAAACTGGAATTTCTCTTCAGCGATCGGCACCTGAGAAGCTTGGAGCCGGCGCAGTCGGTTGCGGAACCCGAGCTCGTCGTAGCAGCTGATGGTGATTACCGGCAGTGAATAAGACGGAGCCAACCGGAGAGATTACCGGAAAAATAAACGCGAACCCGAATCCGCTTTTTTTTGGGCAACGCTGCGTGATTTCCTGGGAGACGAACGATCCGGCCGGAGCGGAGATACGTGTTTCAATCGGGACCGATGACGAGAAGCTGGTGACGCAAGGAGGACCGTCTGGCCACGTGGAAATTCCGTGGATCAAGGACTCCAAGGTATATGAGTTTCGCCTGTATGTGGCTAGTAGCCCCGAGGTAGCAATCGACTCGGTCAAAGCAAGGCGTGACATTGAGTCCGCGCCGACGGCTCTGCGCGAAATTGCGGACGAAGTAAAGCGAGGAAACATCGAGATGTCAGAGCTTTCGCGATTCATTTCGGCCGTGATGCCGCGTTGTCTTAAGGCCACGAACCGTCGAGAGTCGTTCCTGAATTGGGAGAGGCACGGGTTTCATGTGACGCCGGTACATTTTTACGAGCCGATTCCCGACACCCAATCGTTGCCTGAGACGCTGTGGAGCCAAACCAGCGAACTTGTGGGGATTGACATGAATGACTCGATACAACTCGAGTTGCTGCGAAGCCATTTTGCAAAGCTCCGTGACGAATATCACAACCTTCCCGTAGAGCCTCCGCCTGGACAGAAGAGGCCGTTTCGTGGCGTCGATGCATTGGTCGCTTACTGCATGATCCGCCACTTTCAGCCAGAGTTGATCATTGAGGTCGGTAGCGGCTGGTCATCTCTCGTGTTGGGTCAAGCCGCTGCCAAAAACAAGAACTCGGCTCTGATCTGTATCGACCCATTTCCGGGCGATGCTCTTCGCAAAGGATTTCCTGGCTTGCGATCATTAATTGAAAAAAAAATCCAGGACATCGATCTGGAATTTTTCTCACAACTCGGCTCAGGCGACGTGTTGTTCATCGACAGCTCCCATACCGTCAAAATTGGCGGTGACGTCAATTATCTGTTCCTGGAAGTATTGCCGCGTCTCAGCCCGGGAGTAATCGTGCACGTGCACGATATCTTTCTACCGTTTGACTACCGGCGTGACTGGGTGCTAGATGAGTTTCACTTTTGGACCGAGCAATATATTCTGCAGGCATTTCTGACATTTAACTCGCAGTTCGAGGTGTTATTAGCTAATAGCTACCTTAACCATTACCATCAGCAAGAACTCAAAGCCGCTTTTCCTGGTTTATCTTCCTGGGCGGGCGGCAGCTTCTGGATGCGACGAAAGTCCATCGCCGGCTTAAGAGCATCGCAAACGGCGGATGACAGTGCGGCTCCCAAAAGACGCTGAAATGCACGAGAAGATTAATCAACCAATTTTCGTGGTGGGCTCGCCGCGATCTGGAACTAGCATTCTTACGTGGTGCCTGGGTCAGCATCCCAACATGTTTCCAGTCCCAGAGTCCAACTGGATGGGCGAGTTCGCGGTTAATATCGCATCGAGTTACCAGGTTGGCGCCGCCCGCGACAATCGCACGATTTTGAGCGCAATGGACATCTCGCGTGCTGAATTCTTCGCAAACTTCGGCCATGCCATCAACGATTTGATTCTGGGTCACCGAAAACACCTGGAGCGGAAACGGAATCTCGAGGGAACGTTGAACAGGAAGCACTCAACGTCTGAACCAAAGGCCCGATGGGTGGATGGAACGCCGGAGTACTCTTTGCACATCCACGGTTTGCGTAAGCTTTTTCCAGAGGCTTTGTTTATTCACATCGTGCGCGACGTCGAGTCGGTCGTGCGCTCAATGCTCAACTTCCATCGCGTGGCTGGGACTCAGTTGGTGACGAACGAGGAACAGGCCTATAAATACTGGCTCCGCACGGTTGATGCATGCCTCAAGGCCGAACAGAGCTACGGACCGCGTGTCATTTATCGCTTGCAATATGCCGCTTTGATCGACAACCCAGAAGCTGCAATCCGCTCGTTACTCGATTTCTTGGGCGAGCCATATAGTGCCAAATGCCTCGAGCCACTCGCGCAGCGGATCAATAGTTCCAATGTACCAGTTGACTTTAAATCCGGTGATCCGGCGACGGATCGCAAAGTCGTGGAGGTAGCGCGGCGACTTTACGCCGAAATCCAACAAACTCCTCAGCCAGCCGAGGGCTCACCTGCTGTGGCCGATCAACTGGAAGCCGCATTCCAGGAGCCATACCTTAAAGCCACCAGACTCCAGCAGGAGTTATCGGAGGAAATTGCTAAGGTCCAGCACTACGCCGCTGAAAGCGAACAGTACAAGTTACAACTCGGGAGACAGGAGCGGCATTATACCGGCGAAATCGATGTGTTAAAGTCCCAAGTCGCGAGACAGGAGCAACATTATACCGGCGAAATCGACGTGTTAAAGTCCCAAGTCGCGAGACAGGAGCAACATTATACCGGCGAAATCACGAGACAGGAGCAACATTATACCGCCGAAATCGAAGAGTACAAATCGCAGATTGCCCGCCTGCACAAACAGCTGCAGGATGCAGGAAAGCTTTCACGTCTGCTTGACAATGTCGAAAACGTTGCCGAGCGGCTGAGTAATTCGCGCCGATGGAAACTGGCTAATGTCGGGGCGGTGATTAAGGCAAAGCTGTCTCACGGTAAAGTATCCACCGGTTACGATCCTCTCGATAAAATTGTTGCAGCTTATTCGCGATGGCGCGCTTCTCATCCTGAAATCGGCAAGCTCGGCGAGGAAATCGATGCCCTCGAATCTCAAGCCATTCCGAAAACACCAGCTATCGAACCTAAAAAAATCAGTGTTTAAGCCATCCGGGAAATGGCAGTTCCGAAGCCGCGCTTGCACCCAAAACTTCTCCTATTTCACCGCGAGTTCCCTAAGCGTCTCTGGACTTGATTTGTTTCCCGGCTTCAACTTTCTTGAACTCATGAG
>DATDAJ010000145.1:0-4016 GCA_036525475.1 Candidatus Udaeobacter sp. | reverse complement strand
CGTGCCGCACGCCGCTAATAAGGCGACAAACGCGGGTGTAACGATCCGAGTGACCAGACACGACATTCTCATCTCGTAGCAAAACCGATGGTGCATCAAAATGTTTTACTGAAATTGGAACAAGTAGACTTGAATTGTGTCAACGATTCGCATGTTTCCAATATCGCGTATAAAATGCACTTGTGTTTTGCGCCACCATCTTTAATCCCTTAACACTCTTATGATGATCCGATTCGCAATCCTTCCATTACTGCTGGCACTGAATCTTTCGATGTGCAAAAAGCAGCAAGCTGTTACCGATAAACCGCAACCTGCGGATAGCGCTGCCCCTGGAACAGCTGCCGCGACGGCTGCTCCGGTGGCGGCGGCAACTCCCAAGATCAAGAAGCCCGTCGTCGATCAAACTGCCCAGGTCCTTATTTTTTGTTACCATCGGCTGGTCGACAAGATCCGATACCCGGGCACGGAGATTACGCCTGCTGCCTTTGAAGCGCAGATGAAGGAATTGAAAGACAAGGGTATCACGGTGATCCCGATGCAGGATTTGCTCGCGTGGAAGCGGGGCGAAAAGAACATACCGCCGCGTTGCGCCGTAGTTACTTTCGATGACGGTTGGAAATCGCAATATGACGTAGCGTGGCCGATTCTGAAAAAGTACGGCTATCCGTTCACGATGTTCATCTACACCGAAGGCGTGCGCGGGGGCGCTCTCGGCGGAGGAGAAGCGATCACTTGGGAACAGCTCGCCGACCTCCGCGACAACGGCGTTGATATTCAGGCGCACTCAGGCACGCACCAGGATTTGCGCGAAGGGCACACCGTGCTGGTGATTGAGCCTGGCGGCAAACGCTCCAAAAAGAAGCTGACTGGGGCCGACTACGAAAAATGGGTTCAAAACGAAGTCGTCGGTTGCAAGGAACTGCTCGAACAGCGGCTCGGCATCAAGGTGAATTGCTATGCGGTGCCGTTCGGAAATTATAACGAGCATGTGAAGGAGCTCGCGCGAAATGCCGGTTACGAGGCGATGTTTACCGTCTACGGGCAGCCGATCACGTTTACTTCACCGATGGATTCGATCGGCCGCTACGCGATCGAAGCGAATAAGCCGAAAGTGTTTGCCGATGCAGTCAGCATGATCGGTGCCTCCACTGGAGGTGGCACGGCAGTAGCCGAACTCGGTGCGAAAGATCTGACGACACAGCCGGCAGACGGCGACACCGTGCGCACGGCAACGCCGCTTATCAAAGCGAACCTAAGCAGCGTAGGGCAGATCGAGCCCGGGAGTGTGCAAATGCGCGTGAGCGGTCTTGGCCTTGTTCCGGCCAACTTTGATCCGAAAACCGGCACCGTATCGTATCAGGTGCCACAAAAGCTCCGTGACAAGAGTTGCACCGTCATTCTGAGCGCGAAATCCGCGGGCAAAAAAGTCGAAACACACTGGACCTTCGGAATCGAAGAAGGCCCCGCTACAGCTGCAAGCTCGCCAGCGGCAGCGGCTAAAAAATAATCGCGAGCCCAAGTAGCGAGCGTTTTCCGTCGCCGCGGCGCACTTGCAAAGCGCCCTTTACTTATGTTTCCTCAACTTAGCGACAAACTTCAGGAGATTTTCAAAGATCTCCGTGGACACGGCGTTATCAGCGAGGCGAACATCGACGCTGCGTTGCGCCAGGTTCGGATGGCGTTGCTCGAAGCGGATGTTGATTTTCAGGTCGCCAGAAAATTCATTGCCCGCGTAAAGGAGAAGGCGCTTGGTGAAAATGTACTTCGCAGCATTACGCCCGGTCAGCAGATCGTAAAAATTTTTCACGACGAATTGACGGTGCTGCTTGGCGGCGACGCAGAGCCGCTTCGCCTGGAAAATCAAACACGCATCTTGATCGTTGGACTCAACGGCTCGGGTAAAACAACCTCCGCTGCCAAGCTGGCGTTGTTATTGAAGAAACAAGGTCGCATGCCATCGCTGGTGGCGTGCGATTTGCAACGGCCCGCTGCGATCGAACAACTCGCAACGCTTGGAAAACAGATCGATATCCCGGTTCATGTTCCCGAAGCGGGCGAAAAAAATGTGCAGCGTGTCGCCGCAGCGGCGCTTGAGAAGACGCGAACAACAGCGGCGTCTAACGTGCAGATCTTTGATACGGCGGGCCGACAGGAAATCGATGAAGCGCTTATGGATGAACTCAAAGCGCTCAAAGAATTTTTGCAGCCGCACGAGATTTTGCTCGTTGCAGATGCGGCGACCGGGCAGCAAGCGGTGAGTATTGCGAGGAGGTTTGACGCCGCTTTGTCTATCACAGGAATTATTCTGACGAAGCTTGATGGCGACGCCCGCGGCGGCGCGGCATTGTCGATGCGCGAGGTCACGCACCGACCGATCAAGTTCGCCGGCACAGGTGAAAAGCTCGATCAGTTTGAGCTGTTTATACCAGAGCGGCTCGCGGGTCGGATTCTTGGAATGGGCGACGTTGTCAGTCTCGTCGAAAAAGCTGCTGAGGCCGTCGAAGCCGAAGATGCTGCCAGGCTTGAGCGCAAACTCCGGACCGCTTCATTCGATTTCAATGATTTCCTGGCGCAGTTCAAAATGATGCGCCGCATGGGGCCACTGGAGAATATTCTTGGCATGTTACCCGGAATGAGTAACGTGCCGGGCCTCTCCGTTGACGAGAAGCAGCTCAAGCGCACGGAAGCGATCGTGCTTTCGATGACAAGAGAAGAGCGGACACGCCCCGACATTCTGAATGCCCGGCGGCGTCAACGCATCGCGCGCGGCAGCGGTTCCACCGTCACGGAGGTAAATGATTTGCTGCGGCGCTTTGATCAGATGCGGAAACTGATGAAGAACGCGGGAAAGATGAAAAAAATGATGGCGCAAATGGCGCGAATGAAAACTTAATTAACCATGGCAGTTTCAATCAGATTACGCAGAGAAGGCAGCAAAAACCGGCCGTACTACAGAATCGTAGTTGCCGACAGCCGCAGCCCACGCGACGGGAAATTTATCGAGATCATTGGCACTTACGATCCCAAGCTGACTGGTCAAAACAGTTCGTTCAGTGTTGAGCGCGCCGAATATTGGATCAGCAAGGGCGCGCGACCGTCCGACACTGTGCGGAGTTTGATTAAGAAACAAAAGAAGACGGTTACTGCCGAGCCAGCATCTGAACCAGAGGGAGAGAGTTCAGAACCGGCTGAAGCAGATTCATCGCTCTCTGCAGAGACGGCAAGCTAGCCCGGCATTTGGCGTTCGACACGGACGCCCGACAAAATTCGTGTTTATTCGTGTCCATTCGTGGTTACCCTTTTCACGGATGCGAGAATTCCTGGAGTTCATCATTCGGGAGCTGATCGAATTTCCTGATGATATGGTGCTCACGGAAATTCCCAACGGCAGAATGATCACTTTTAAATTGCAACTTCGACGCGGAGATGTGGGCCGTGTGATCGGCCGGTCTGGTCAAACCATCCACGCTATTCGCGCCTTGCTGGCCAGCTCGGCGGCGCGTCACGGACAGCGCGCGGTGCTCGAGATCGTGGAATGATAGTAGGGGCGGCTGTGTCCGACGCCACCGCATTTCCTCAGCAACGCTAGGGCAGTTTGGCATTGGACGTTGGGCGTTCAGCGTTGGACGTTTTCTTCGTTAAATGAGAATCGACATTGTCACGTTGTTTCCTGAAATCTGCCGCGCTCCTTTGAGCGAAAGCATTATGAAGCGGGCGCAGGAGAATCGAATCGTCGATCTGCACATTCATAACCTGCGCGATTGGACAACGGACAAACATCACGTGGTCGATGATGCGCCGTTCGGCGGTGGGCAGGGGATGGTAATGAAGCCGGAACCCATTTTTGCGGCGGTGGAAGCGTTAAGGAAAACGCCGAACATCGAACGCCCAACGTCCAATGCTGAACATTCGGCAATCAGCAATCGAAAATCGAAAATTCTGTTAATGTCGCCTGCAGGACGTCGATTGGATCAACAGGTGGCGCAGCAGCTGTCACAAGAATCGCATCTCATAAT
>DATDAJ010000144.1:0-3254 GCA_036525475.1 Candidatus Udaeobacter sp. | reverse complement strand
CACAAAATTTCGTGGTTGAATCTCGGCGACAATCTCGTCGTAACTGCGCCGCTCGGATTGTTCTTCGGACGATGCGCGAACTTCATTAACGGTGAGCTTTACGGACGGATCGCGAATGTTCCCTGGGCGATGCAGTTTCCAAAGGAACTGTTCGATCATCCCCAGGAGGCGGAGCGTGCAGTAGCAGCATGCGCGCAGACCAATCCATCATTGACCACACCAGACGCAATCGTCGGCGCGGTGCGCAGTCAGCCGGAAGTTGCAAACGCACTGCGTTCAATTCTGTCGCCGCGGCATCCGTCGCAACTTTATGAAGCGTTCTTCGAGGGTCTCGTGTTGTTCGCAATTTTGTGGTTTGTGCGAACGCGCACTCGCCAACCGAACGGGGTTCTGACCGGACTGTTTTTCATTTGTTACGCCGTGTTTCGAATCGTGGTCGAAAATTTCCGCGAGCCCGATGCCGAACTGATCGGGCCGTTTACGCGCGGCCAATTCTTTTCGTTTTTTCTCGTCGCCATTGGTATTGCGTTCATCGTCGCGGCAAAGAGGCGACCCACGTTCCCGAAAAACATTTCGGTGAAATCAAGGTAGGACGGCACGCTACGCTGTCCTTCCGAAGAAATGACGGGTGGCGTTTCCGCAAAACGGCGTTATTACTAATGCCGGTGACTCGGGAATGCTCGTTCCGGAAATCGTAGCGGCCGGCGGCGGTCTGCTGTTTGCGTTCGATCACGCGACAATCGCGGGCAAAATCGTTCTCACTCTTCTGGCTGTCGTATCGATTTTCAGTTGGTCGATCATGATCACGAAATTGCGCGTGATCCGTTTCGCGCGGAGACAGAACGCTCGTTTCCTCGCTGCTTTTCACAAAGACCGACAGCCACTTCGTCTGTTTGAGAAAAACGCGCGCTTTCCCGGCGCGCCCGTTTTCAATGTGTATCGCGCAGGGTGTGAGGAAATGACATTCCATTTGCTCGGATCATCCGAAGTGGATGACACATTTCGCGCGCGACTTGAAATCGCTGACAAAATTTCACCGGCTCAAATGGGAGCTGTCAACGCCGCAATGGAACGCGCGGTGGGCGAGACAGCTCTTTCGCTCGAGTCGCAGATGATTCTGCTCGCTACCGCGGTGAGCGGTTCGCCTTTTCTTGGATTGCTCGGCACGGTCTGGGGAGTGATGGACGCGTTTGTTGGCGTCGCTGAGGCGGGCTCACCCAACCTCGTGGCAATGGCGCCCGGTGTTTCTGGCGCTCTCATAACCACAGTCGTCGCGCTCTGCGTGGCGATTCCGGCAATGTTTGGTTACAACTTTCTCGTTACCAGCATTCGCGGGATCATCGTGGAGATGGATAACTTCGCCGCCGAGCTCGCATCCGAATTCGAGCACAAATACGTCGATCACGGGTCGCGTGAATCCGCGTTTCGCAGATGAGACGTTACTCGCAACGCCAAAATCTCTCCACGTTGAGCGAGATCAATATCACGCCTCTGCTCGATCTCGCTTTTGTGTTGCTCATCATATTCATGATTACCACGCCGCTGCTTGAAAGCAGCATGAACCTGGTGATCCCATCCAGTGGCACGAAGAATCCGCCCATCAACACAGCGCAGGTGCAAACGGTCTCAATCGATCGCACCGACACGATCCGGTTTAATAATCAGGTGATCGACCTGGAAACTCTGACGACCCAGTTGATGCAGTTGAAACAGGCGAATCCGGAGATCGCCATTGTGATTCGACCCGATCACGATTTGCCTGTGCAAAAATTAATCGGTGTGATGGACGCATTGCAACGCGCTGGAATCACGAAGGTCGGCATCGCCACCAAAGCAGAACCGAATTAAATGGCGAAAGAGCCGCCTTCGCAGAGGTACAGTACGCCAGGCGGCCGTTTTTGGGGAAACGTCTTCCTAATCGCGCTGGCGCACGCCGCGCTGATCGCGGGACTGATCCGTTGGAGTGTGGCAGCGAGGGCATCACCGAATCCAGAGAGCATCGTCTGGTTAGGTGGCCAGGGAGATCTCTCTGCCGGTGAATCGCGAAAACAAGAATCGCCAGCACCAAAGCAGCCAGCCACTGACACCGAACCCAGCGAGTCGGAACAGGATGAAGCCGCAGACGAAAAGACTCTTGGAACAACCGCGAAGAGCGAAATCGAATTGCCAACGGCTACTCCGAAACCGACGGCAACAGCAACACCGGTGCCGAAGCCGAGCGCCACTCCTGCATTAAGAGCGAAGCCAACTCCAAAACCGATCCCGAAACCGACTCCTAAGAAAACCATGGCTGCGAAAGCTTCTCCAAAACCGGCGGCAAAACCGAAGTCCAGCCCACCGAAAGCGAACGCCAAGTCGGAGAAAAAGGACAAAATTGTGCTCTCAAAAAAGGATTCCCCGTCTCCAAGCGAAAGCGGGCAAAGCGGATCAACAGGCAAAGCTGGCAGCGCGAGCGGCGGAAGCAGTGCGTCCGAATTTGGCTGGTACGGCAATATGTTGCATGATCGTTTTTACAGTGCGTGGATCCAGCCCACTACGAAGGTCCCTTCAGGCGCCAAGATTTCGACACTGGTGAACGTGCGAATCGAAAAGGACGGTCGCGTTTCGAAATTCGAAATCGCCAAACCATCCGAGAACGCCACAGTGAATGAATCAGTTGCAGCGGTTGCGAGACAAATCAGCCAGGTTGATCCGCCGCCGACGGGGCTAATCAAGGGCGATCATTACGACGTGAAAATCAATTTCGAACTGAATACCGAGGAGAAACAGGAGAACTGATCGAAAAAATCTTCGCCGAGAATGCCGAAAGCGACACGCAAGACGCGTGCTCCCGAGGGCCTATGTGCCGAACTTCTCTTCTATGAGGCGGTGCAAATGATCAGCTATCGCTGGATGATCGAGACGCCGGATGACTTCGTCCAGAAAGCCGGTAACGAGGAGGCGCTGAGCTACATTTGTCGGAATGCCGCGCGTGCGCAGATAGAAGAGTTCATCTTCGTCGATCTGGCCTGAGGTTGCGCCGTGGGTGCAACGGACGTTGTCGGCGAGGATTTCGAGGCCGGGCATCGAATTCGCTTCGGCGTCGTCACTCAGGAGAAGGTTGCGAACTTTTTGGTAAGCGTCGGTAAAATGAGCGTGCGGTTCCACGCGGATCAGACCGCCGAAAATCGTACGAGCGCGATCGTCGAGCGCGTTTTTGTAAAGCAAGTCGCTCGCCGTGCGCGGCGAGACGTGGTCCTGCAATGTGCGTGCGT
>DATDAJ010000143.1:0-4898 GCA_036525475.1 Candidatus Udaeobacter sp. | reverse complement strand
CGGTCGCGCACCAACAAGGGCTGCTCCAGATCTACGAAGATTTTTGCATGCAGGACAATTCCGATTGCGCACAATGCCCTTTCCCGGAACAAATGAGGAACTGGAAGTGAAAGCTGTAGTGGCGGGCGTGCCGCCCGCATTGAATTTGATTCGCGGCTGACACAGCCGCCTCTACTGCTTCGACGAAACATTGTGCAAACTCATTTCGCGGCATAATGTCGGCTCAATGCACCCCAGAATTGTAGGGCGTCCGCCGCGCCGGACGCCGGTTGGTTCAACCTCTTTAAGGCGGTATAATCGCGGCGCCATGCGACAGCCGGCAAAAAATCATCCCTGCGGAAAGTTCGCGATAGCGGGGGCGCGATCGCCAGCACGCGAGGCGCGTGCGCTCCCCACAAGAGACCGCGCCTTCACTCTTATCGAGTTGCTGGTTGTTATTGCAATCATCGGGATTTTGATGGCCTTTCTAGTTCCGTCGTTGTTTAGCATCTATGAACGGGCAAGAAAAACCCAGGCCAAAAACGATCTCACCCAAATCGTAAACGCGGTGAACGCGTTTTACACGGAATATGGAAGGTATCCGATCGCTACGGCCGGCGCTGATGTGACGTTCCAGCCTGGGGGAACAGAAAATGAAGTTCTATTTAAGGAACTTCGAGCATGCCAAACGGGACAACAATCGTGTCCAAATGCAGCTTCTCTTAACACGCGGCAGATCGTCTATCTTTCCCCGCGCGTCTTGGGCACAGCCCCGGTGCGCTCAGCAATCGCAAGCGACAACGGCCAATTCTATGATCCGTGGCAAACGCCTTACAGGGTTAGGATCGATGGCAATTACGATAATCAAATCACTACAAATCCCTACGGAAACAACAGCGGCGCCGGTCCAATGCCGCTTCCACAGGGCGTTATCGCGTGGTCTCTGGGTAAAGATTTAATACTGGGCAACGGCGGTGCCTTTACAGGCTCCGATGACGTGATTTCGTGGCAGTGATTGTTTGCGAGTTCGCCGTGCTGTAAGGTCTGCGGTCCTCAGCGGTCAAAGACTCCGATGTATTCTCTTTGCGGTGAGGACAGTGCACGCTACAGCAATTTGGAGTGCGAATTTGTTTCGATTGCAATCGTCAATCGGAAATCTAAAATCAAAAATCTCTTTGCGGGTGTAGTTCAATGGTAGAACGGCAGCTTCCCAAGCTGCACACGGGGGTTCGATTCCCCTCACCCGCTCATTCACCTATGAAACAGGGCCAAAAACGAAAGAAATGAAAACGAAAACAATTGCACTGAGCTTGGGATTGATCTTAGTCGCCGGGGGGTTATACGCGGCTGATCCTTGGGAGGGGACGTGGAAGCTAAACGAGATGAATGATCGAACTCTCTCCATAACCGTCAAAAAGGGAGGTGAGGTTCTGGCCCACGGTTTGATCATCGTGTCTGCGGATGGAAAAAGCCAAGATGTAAGTCTAACCTCGTCCGCCGCTGCGATGAGCGTTTACAACGAAGAAGCGAGGGAAAAAGCGAAGGACAAAGCGTTTAGGAACAAGGCCGTTTACGACAAAGAATAATCCGTTAGGCCCGATCCTGACATTGACGCGGATCAAGTAAACGTGTGCGGGAATTGTCTGTGGCATCGGGAGGTATTTCATTTGCCATCCGATTGATTCCAAAGAGCGACCGATCTGGATTTTGCTGACGCAGTTCGATTCCTTTCACCCGCTTTTTCATAATACCCTCAAAACCACACGACGTGAGCCACTATCAAACCCAGCAGGTAACTTCTCAAAACGGACATGTGGAGCAAGGGTGTTGGCGTTTATCACATGCCAAATCAGAATACAAGGATCGGTGTAACTATCCGAAAGATGTGCGTCCTGCCGCAACGGCGAACTGCAGACTTTGGCGGCAGTTCCTGGAGATTTTTCCTAACCAAATTTCCGTTTATCGAATATCATCCGCATCAACTTTTCCGGAGGATCTTCAAGAAAATGCAACCCGGAGAATTGGCTTTGAAGGATTACTGCGTTGCCCACTCCCGGTGTGTGATCGAAACCGGATTCGATTGCTTCACCGCTTGCCGGCATGTGGGGCGACTCCTGAGCAATTATTCTTTGGTCTTATACAAATCATGTCTCGACATAGCGCTCCGTCCATTTAAGGATTTGGGATGGCACAAAGAAAAGAAACACCGACACCACCACCGCCTGAGCCTCCTCCTCAAGGGCCTGCTGGCCACTAAGCCAGTTGTAATCTTCAGCAAAGTCCGGTAAACGCCTTTCAAACACGGCGGCCTGTGTCGCTTTGTGCTGCGCTCCTTTTTTGCTTCATGCGAGGCTGAATTCTGCCGCTGTTGTTATGCCGATCGCAATCGGCGGCGTTGCCGCTAAATCGCTTAGCGTCCGAAGAATCGCCTGAACGATTTGAACAAGCGGCCGGAAAAAGCAGGTGCTTTCTGAGGTCCATTCGGCGCCCGTTGTGCAAAGGGCCATTGCGAACCACCATGCACCGGGCAGGCGGAAGTCGGCACCTTGCCGACTGGTAGATCGATGTCGAAGGCGGTTGCGGCCGACATGCATCCTGTGGTGGCGAGTTGATTGGAAATCGAACAGACCGTCGCGTGTTCGAGTGGCATGGTGGGTTGCAACAGCTCGGCCGGATAATGTCGCGACGCTTTGTTCATCACCTGCGTCCAGACAGGCAATGCCAGAGCAGCACCGTAACCGCGCGCGACAATCGTCGTCGGTTGATCGAATCCCACCCACACCCCACAGGTGAGCGTGCTCGTATAACCAATGAACCATGCATCCTTGTAATCATTAGTGGTGCCAGTCTTACCCGCTGCCGGCAATTTGAAGCCAAGCGAACGCGCGCTTGCGGCGGTGCCTTGGGTCAAAACTTCCTGCATCAGGCGCGAAGTCATCCAGACCGAGCCGGGATCCAACGCCTGCGAAGAAATATGCGCCGCGAGATAAATCGGTTTGTGTTGCTGATCGTCGATGCGCTCGATGATGTATGCCTGCCTGCGCACCCCGGCGTTGGGAAACACGGTGTAAGCGGAAGTCAGATCTTTCAGATTGCTCTCGAACGAACCGATGTAGCTGGCGGGCCCGTGCGGAATGTTTTGAGCAATGCCAAGATCATTCGCGATTTTTTGTACCGTATCGAGTCCGGCGAACTGGCCAACGCGCACGCTCATGGTATTTCTCGAATGAATCAGACCATAGGAGCACGGCATGGTGCTGCCGTAAGTACCGTCGGAGTTTGCGGGCGACCAATTGCCCGCGCCGTCGATTTCGCCTGACTGAATTGGGCCATCGCTGATCGCTGAACTCGGCAATAAGCCATGGCTGAACGCAACCGTGTAAACAAAGGGCTTGAAGGCCGAACCAACTTGCCGGTTCGCCGGAGCCAATGCTCGATTAAATTTGCTTTGCGCGTAATCGCGGCCGCCCACGAGCGCCCGGATCCCGCCACTAGCATTATCGATCACGACTACAGCGCCTTCGAGGTACGGCATCGCAGCGTCGCCTTCCTCGTTTTCAGGAGTTTTGTATTCCGCCTTGGTCGGATGCCGGAAGTTCGACTGGTGTTCGACCTTGCTCAGTTGCGTCTCTAGCGCGTCCTGCGCAGCGTTTTGCACAGATGGATCGAGCGTCGTGTAAATGGAAAGGCCTCCAACATCCATCTGGTCTTGAGTCAGGATCTGGCTTAAGGCGCGCTGCACAGCGTCCATGGCATAGTTCTCCTGGATCTGTGGCATTCGCTTCGGATGGGTGACGATTTTTGTTTTTTTGGCCTGCTCGGCCTGTGACGGTGTAATTTTTTTCAGTGTCACCATGCGGTCCAAGACCGCGTCGCGTTGAATCGCCGCGCCGTCGGGATTTTTCAATGGCGAGAAACGATTCGGGCTCCGAATGAGACCCGCCAGCAGAGCAGCCTCCGAAAGATTCAGCTTCGAAGCGTTCTTTCCAAAGTAAGCTTGTGAAGCGGTCTCGACTCCGTAACAACCCGCACCGAAATAAATGCGATAAACGTATAGCTCGAGAATCTGTTGCTTCGTGAAATCGCGTTCGATTCGCAGCGCCACCATTGCCTCCAGGAATTTCCGGCTGAACGTGCGGCCACCCAGAGGAAGGCTGTTCCGCGCCAGTTGCATCGTGAGACTGCTCGCGCCTTCCTTCGCCGACATACTGACAAGGTCGCGGCTCAACGCACGCAGCACTCCACGCCAATCGATACCTTTGTGGTCATAGAATCGAGTGTCCTCGCGCGCCAGCACAGCCGCGATGAATTCTGGTGAGACTTCGCTCAGCGAAACCCTGAGACGATTCGCGCCTGCAAGACGGCTGTAAATCTTCCCATCGACATCGTAAACGGTGCTTCGCTCCGGCATTTCTCCGACCTTTTTCATGTCGAAGGTGTGCGCCCAGGTGCCGTAAAAGAGAAAGACGGCGAACACAGCGCCTGCCAACAATAGAAGGAGCGTTACCTTCCAGCCGTAATGAAAAAGAATATTTGAGCGCGCTTTCTTCGGGCGTCGAAGGCGAGCGAACACTTTCATTGGCTAGAAAACTAAACAATCTAGCCGCACATCGCGTTGCGCGAAAGAAAACCAAATCGCTCGCTGCGCGGAATGCGAATTGCGAGGCGTCCGCCGAGCTGGACGCGGTGGCGTTTCAAGGAAACGCCGCACAACGTCTACAAATTGAGTTTTACTACGCCCTCGTGTTGCTCGTTCGCACACGGTGCGTTGGTCGGAACGTCGGTCGCGGCATCGCTCGCGTCGACGAGCTTGTTCTCGACGAGATAACGTTCGACTTCTTCGCCGCTGATGTCGGCGAGCATGTGGCCGTTGATCTCGACACACGGCGAAAGCGGCTGCCCACTTTTGGTTTCCATTT
>DATDAJ010000142.1:0-6814 GCA_036525475.1 Candidatus Udaeobacter sp. | reverse complement strand
GGGAAGCGTGCGCGTCGCCCACAGGGCGACGGCTACAGTTGAATCATTGCAGTCGATAGCGACTGCTGATTTAGTGCGGACTCGTACCGAATGGCCGCACAACGAAAGCCAAACCTAATTCTGTTTCTTCCGGACCAGCAACGCGCCGATACGCTCGCCTGCTACGGAGGCGTAAAGGTTCACGCGCCTAATCTGAACAAACTTGCGTCTGAATCGGTGATTTTCGAGCGCGCGTACGTTACGCATCCGGTTTGCACGCCTTCGCGGTCATCACTCATGACGGGAACGTGGCCACACATCAACGGGTGCACGCACAATAGTGTGCCGCTTGGTCGGCGGTTTCGCGTTTTCCCAGAGCTAATGCCAGACAGGGACTATCGCACCGCTTACATCGGCAAATGGCATCTCGGCGAGGACGGGCCCGCCGGACGCGGATTCCAGCATTGCATTTCCACAGATGGTGACGGGGACTACAGCAATTTTCTGATTTCAAAAAGCATTACGCCGGACAAAGCGAACGGACGATTTTCCGAAGTAGCCATCAGCAATCTGCCGATTGAGTTGTCGCGGCCAAAGTTTCTTGAGAAACACGCGTGCGACTTCATCGAGAAATCTCAGCGCGATCCATTCATTCTGGTGGTTGCGTTCGTGGAACCGCATTCGCCTTACAACGGCCCGCTCAACAATGTGAATCCGCTCGACGACGTGACGCTTGACGCGCCGGCTACGATTCCGGAGAGCGAAGACATTCCGTTGCGGTACCGTTTGATGCGCGAATGGCAGCAAGCTGAAGCGCTGTTGGATCGGGAGCGGCTGCCGATGCAGTTGTTCTTCGGAATTACGCCGGACGAATACCGCAGCATCAAACAACGTTACCTCGGCCTAGTCACGTTGGTCGATCAAAGCATCGGCGCAATTCTTAGTTGTCTTGAACGATGCGGCCTAACGGAGCACACGATTGTGATGCACACGAGCGACCACGGCGACGGGTTAGGTGTGCATCATCTTTTCGGAAAAGAGACGATGTTCGAAGAAGCCACCCGCGTTCCCTGGCTGATTCGGTTGCCGGGCCAAACGCGGCAGAAGTTGATTTCAAATCCAGTAAGCCACATCGATTTCGTGCCGACACTGCTCGATCTTCTCGGCGAATCAAATCATCCGCAGTGCGCCGGCAAAAGTCTGTTGCCGTTGATCAATGACGCGATCGCTTCGCCAAATAATGTCTTTCTCGAGTGGGCTCCGAACCGGACGAAAGTAAAAAAGGGCAGCAAGCTCGCTCGTCGGCGAATGATCAAGCGTGCCGTCGAAGAATCCACCCGGACGCTGGTTTCTCCCGACGGCTGGAAGCTGTGCCTGCGCGATAAGGACTTGAATGAATTATACAATTTGAATGAGGATCCATTCGAAACGCGCAATCTTTACTCGGATGCGCAATACGCGGCAGTAGTTTCCCGTTTCACTACCGAGATTTACCGGTGGCAGGATGCGACGAATGACAAGCTCAAGTTATGAGTAAGATTGCGCCGCCTGACCGCCGCAGCACAGGTTTCCAAACCCACCTCAAGCGCCGCTTCGCGCCTGGCCGATTTGAGGGGATCGGCTATGCGGCAGGTTTGGAAATCCAGGCTGCCAAAAACGGTCAGGGAATGATTTGTCGCCAGTTCGCGACGGCGAATTGGCCGTGCCGCAGACACGAAGACCTTCGTGTAGCGCAGCATGGTTATTTCGCGCATGTGCAAAAGTGGGGAGAACCAGGCTTGATTGTCCCGGCAGGGGCGCTGTCCCGCCGCGCCCCTGCACTTTGTGGCCTTTTCCTCTCATTGTCTTGCCCGTTGGGACTTTTCGTTAGGCTGTACTTCTGTTCCATGGTTCAGAATGCTTACGAGCCTCCACCACCCATGTACACCGTCGTCGCACCGGTGTTATTATTGAACACCTCCAAACTCCGGCGCAGGCTGTCGCTTGATATTCCATACGTGAAGATGTCCAGTTGGACTCGCACCTCGGCTCGAAGCTGTTCGGGAGACTCGCCTGGCAGCGGATCTCCGCGCTGGAAATCGACCGAGGCGATCTTGCCTAATGACAGTGTAATTACGGATTCGGCAAGCGTAGCGCCACCCGCGTCGATGAAACGGCAACTAACCGTGATACCATTTGCTACGTCCATGTTAACGAGGTTGAGCCGCGCCGTCTGACCTAAGGCCAAGCCGACCGGAGCGAAGTTAATGCTGGCAATGGGGAGGATGTTATCCGGCATGGCGGACTTAGCTCCAGCCTCACTAGTCGCATTCCTGGGCGTTCTGGAAAACACGTGGGTAGGACCACCGTCGGGCGTCGGACCCGCGTTAGCCTGCCCCCGAGTGGGACCACCGTCAGGCGACGGGGCCGCTTGGACGATTGGCGCAAGCGCAAACGCAAGCGCAGAGACTATGGTTATGAATACATTGTTTCGATTTTTCATGTGATTTCTTTCTTTCTTTGTTTGGCCTTCCCTGACCTCTCGTCATTGAGAACTCATTTCCGGCCTTTCACAGAGGTAGTGCGTAAAGGCGGGCGTGAGGTTACGTGGAAATGCAGAAGAGGTTGGAATCAGGAATTCCGTAGGCCGGATAGAAGTCGGCTTATCGTTTGTTATTACAAACGAAGAACCGCCATACCGGCGGAAGGTGACGGTTGATTGCAAGCGGTGTTTACTTGCGTAGTCGCTAAGTCACCGAGTCAGTCAATTGTTACGAGGCTACCCGCCGATGAACACGGTGTTCGCATTGGCCTCGTTGTTCAATACTTCCAAACTTCGGTGAAGGCGTGCAACGATGAACCGGAACGCCGCGCACCAACGCAGCGGCGCCGCGCCGCCCAGAATACTTCCGGGACAGCGCGGCGCTCCATTCCTTCCGCCTGCCGATGACTCATGAGTTACGGCATAATGGTGATTTTGGCTGACGTGCCTCCGCCTGTAGCTGCGAAAGGAGCTAGTGCGTATCCCAATCCAGGTTGGAGCGTTACCACAACGCTGTACGCTTTGCGGGAGAATGATCCTCTGGGATCGGGCAAGGTTTTGACCAGGATTACTCCGTAGCCTTCGGGGCCGATCTGGGCCGGGGAGACAAGCACAACGTAATCAACTCCTGCGATAGCGGTGCCGCTAACAGAGAAGTTTACGTATGGGTGGTACGGGTTGTAACCCTGCTCACTGGATGTGGGCCGTCTCATGTCAAGGACGAATGAACCGGTTTTCCCGCGCTTGACATCGCCGGTGCTATGAATCGTAACAACCGGGAGTTGTTCAGGAGTCGGAATCGCCTGGCGATCGCCGCGCACCTGAGTGATCGCGCTCCCAAGCACGAACATCAAGCCGAGACTAAGAAGGAGTTTGTTGATGATTTTTGTTTTCATATTATTTATTTTTCTTTCTTGTTTTGGCTTTCAATGAACTCTCGTCATTGAGAACTCATTTCCAGCCGTTCACTGAGGTAATGCGTAAAAGCCGGCGCGAGGTTACGTAGAAAACGTCGGAGAACCGCGGATCACACAACTATCGCGGATGAGCCAGCCAACACTCGCTGAGTCGTTGTGTTGAACACGACGAATGTGCCAGCCAGGCGCGGTGTTGTTACCGCCGACCAATTGATT
This sequence comes from Candidatus Udaeobacter sp., assembly GCA_036525475.1. Taxonomy (GTDB): domain Bacteria; phylum Verrucomicrobiota; class Verrucomicrobiia; order Chthoniobacterales; family UBA10450; genus Udaeobacter. The sequence continues at coordinate 3,181 of DATDAJ010000142.1, read as the reverse complement.
GAAAGGGATCGAAGCACCCGTGGTTGCACTCTTCTGTCGGCGGGCGCCAAAAGGCCAGGCACCCAGCAACTGCAGGGTGTCCGGCCTGATTGAGATCTAGAAGAATGGCGGGTTCGCTTACGGCATCCGCAGGAACCCATACGGCACGCAAGTTGAGGTCAGAAGTTTTGTTTTGTTTTCCTGCCTTCTGTTTCGATGCGGTCTCGCCATATCGCCACAGCCGATACGGCAGCGCGCCCAAGCCAGGGAAGAAGAAGTAGAAAAGTTATAATTATCGTTCCGCTATCTTGATGGTTCATAGGTTCGATCCTTCCTTTCTGTGTTCACCCCCGTAATGCGTAAAATTTGGCGCGAGGTTACGCGGAAAAATCCAGAAGACTTCCGAACCACGGATTATGCGGATGTTACGGATTGGAGAGCGGTCGGCGCGGCGACTTGGATTTCGGTTGGCGTCTGACACAGACGCCCTACAATTCTCATCGGATTTGCAACAGCGCGTCTCGCTCTGCCGGATTTTTCTAAATGATCCTATATCCGTGTGATCCGCGGTGAAATTATTTTTGATTTTCCTCGCAGAGCTTTTGAAAGGCGGGGTCACCGCGTAAAGGATCCCAGATCGGATCAAGTCTAAGAAGAGCCGGCGTGGCTGGCATGGGGCCGTAAAGCCAACTAATGTACGGCGTTTGTAACAGCCGGCTTAGGGTTGAGATCGAGCGGGCGCTGTCACCGAACATCATCTGAATCAGCGCCAGTACCTCTTCACGGGTAGGACCGGATAGTGGATCTCCGGCCCTCGGCAAAAGCGTGGTGGCGCGTTCCCCTTCACTTAACGCTGCCTCCTTTTCCCCTAGTGCGGCGTTCGCAAGCGCCAGTTGTTGCGCAAAAAAGGAGTTATCGGGTTGATCACGGCAGAGCTGCTTCAGCTTGTTGCTCGCCTGTTCAGCGGTTGCTTTTGCCGCTGCGGCGTCACCGGCAAGCCGTTGAGCAAAAGCCAGTATCACTTGATTCGTAGCTTGATCGATTTGAGAAGCAAACTGAAAATGCGCTTGTCGGCCTTGCAGCAATCGAACGGCCTCACCGTGATTACGTTCGAGTCTCAGTTGAGTCATCTTCGTAATGAAAGCTTGAATTGGGCTCTGCGTGTTGATTTCCGTTAAGAGCCTCGCGGCTTGTTTTAGATTGCCGTCTGCCTGATAAGTCCCGGCTTTTGCAGCGAGGAGGTCGAGATCGTTTGGAGTAATTCCCAAGGCTCGATCGTAGAGCTTTAGCGCGGCTGAGAACTTTCGCAGCATGGCGTAAGTCCATGCAGTATTGCTAAGGACTTCCACGTTGCGTGGATCGAGAGCGAGACATCGCTCAAGGTATGCAATGGTTTCATCCCACTTTCCTTGCCGCCGGGTAACCAAGCCAAGGGCATAGAGTATGTCGCTGCTGCCTGGCAACATCTCGCGAAGATGTTCGAATGTGTCTTTGGCGAGGCCGTAATCACGCAGTACCCAGTATTGATAATACCCAAGAGCGAGCTGCGTCTCGGGCAGATTAGGATTCAATTCTTGCGCATTTTCCAAAGCTCGTCTCGCAACGTCGCGTCGAGCCGCGGTTTGATCCGCGCGAATGAAGTAAAGCGCCGCGTCCGCGCGGGAAAGTCGCGCCCAGGCCAGCGCAAACCCTGGATCAAGTTGCACCGCCCGTTCATAAGAAGTGATGGCGTTCCTTTGCGCGTCGTTCGAGTAAGCGGTGCGTGCGTCAAACACCAGGCCGCGCAGATACGCGTCGTAGGCTTCGGGATTGTTTGTCGGTTTGACGGCTAGGGCCTGCGCTTCGCGCGCGGTCAGCTTTACTTGCAACGACTCGGCGATTCCTTTCGCGATCTCGCTCTCAACAGCGGTGATGTCAGTCAGCTTACGGTTATACGTGTCTACCCAGATGTAGGAATTGGTCTGCGCGCTGATCAATTGCACGTTGACTCGCACCTGATCAGCTTCTCTTCTCACTGTCCCTTCGATTATGTTCGATACGCCAAGTTCTCTCGCGATACCACGAAGGTTCGGTGGTTTGTGGTGATATTGCCGCGTGGAATTGCGCGAAATGACTTTCAAATCATGGATTGTTGCTAACCGTGCCAGGATCTCCTCGTGTATACCGTCTGCGAAGTAGGCGTTATCTGGATCGGGGCTGAGCTCTTCGAAAGGAAGTACTGCGACTCCCTTTGTTATGCCGACCTTCTCGGACGGTTGCTTACCTTTGCAAAGCGTCCAACCAATCGCTACCGCCAAGGCAACCAGCACTATTATGAGCGCAATAATGGCTGCCTTCGTTCGATCCATTTGCGAGACGCATTTGTGACAAGTGAGCAAAGCCTAAGTACCGTTCGTATGTCCGGCAGGCGCGAGCGCGCCCTCTCTCTTACCGCGTCAAATTCTTTTCAGACACTACGTCCGAACTACACCGATTAGATAGCGCAATTCGTCTTCGACGTCGCCGGGCATAGCGACGGTGTGGGCGATCTCCTCGCGCAATAATGTTTGGTAACGCTGACGAAATCGATAGAAGGCTTGTTTGACCGCGTTCTCGGTCATGCCGAATTCAATCGCGATCTGGGCTTGCGACGGACGGTCCGGTTCGTCCATGAGCATTTTCTTCATCTGATCAAAGAAGCGCACATTCCCAGCGCTGCGATAGTCTTCGCGCAGTCGCGCCATCACTTGCTCCAATACCGTGAACGCCCAACGCCGTTCGTAGATTTGATCGGCGGTGAGCCGATCGCTGCGTTCCGACTCGATGCGCTCGCCCTCTTGAATGTCGTCGAACGGAATTAAGCGTTGTCCTTTACCACGTTTGAGCGCCATGGCATGACGCGACTCGTCAGCGAGAAAATGTTTCACTGAGGCAAGCAGGTACGAACGAAGTCGTCCTTTTTCCTTGCGCACACTGTTCAGATCTTTGCGCTCGAGCAACAATGCGAAAAAGCCCTGGGTAAGATCTTCGGCATCCTCAGCGCCGGCGCCATGCCGCCGCACGTAACCATAGATCGGCCGCCAATACGTGCGGCAAAGTTTTTCGAGAGCGTTCTGTGCGGCCGGCGATTCACCCTGTGCCTCGAGCACCACGCTCCAGTGCGTGGTAGCAAAGATCCCGGGACCGCGGACCGTCTCGTCGGTCGCGCTCAGTGACGTCCACG
>DATDAJ010000141.1:0-5433 GCA_036525475.1 Candidatus Udaeobacter sp. | reverse complement strand
CACTCGAAAATGATGGCGTGGTTGGCGTTCGACCGCGCGATCAAACTGGTCGAGGACTGCGAGTGCGCGGCTAACGAGCATTTTGATCGGTGGCAAAAAATTCGAGAACAAATCCATGCCGAAGTTTGCGAGCGCGGCTATAACCCGAAGAAGAAAGCTTTCACTCAGGTTTATGGGGACGACGCGTTGGACGCGAGCCTGCTTACAATGCCGCTCACCGGTTTTCTGCCTGTCACCGACAAACGTGTTCGCGGCACGATTGAGGCAATTGAACGTGAACTAATGGAGGATGGTTTCGTCCTACGTTATCGGCCACAGGAAACGGGCGTGGATGGGTTGCCAGGCGACGAAGGAGTATTTCTTCCGTGCTCGTTTTGGCTGGCGGATTGCTGGCATCTGCTCGGCCGCAAGAAAGAAGCACGCGAACTGTTCGAGAGGTTGCTCGATGTACGCAACGATCTTGGACTGCTTGCGGAAGAGTACGATCCGCGCGCAAAGCGTCAGCTGGGAAATTTTCCTCAGGCGTTCTCGCACGTCGCGTTGGTAAGTTGCGCTCGAATTCTCGGCGATGAAGACAGGTTCCTCGCTCGCGGTGATTGAGGTGGCAGCGCATCTGGAGGATTGCACCTAAGCGCCAAAGGCGCACGTCAGCTCGAGCCTGGGGCATCGCCCCAGGAACTCGATTGTTCGGGATCGGCCAGCGCTGAAAGCGCGATTCAATCACTTCAATGCAACTCGCAAACTGATTCGCGCTTTCAGCGCTGAGGCTTTCTAAATTCCATGATCCTGGGGCGTTGCCCCAGGCTTCAGGTGATTGCCGCGCCTTTGGCGCTCAGCTTTTACATGCGCAAATGACACGATGAAAATCGCGGCCTTGCGCTAAACGTTGTCTGTGGAAACGAGACGGCGAACTAAGTCCTCGATGGCAACAATCCCGCGAAAGTTGTCCTTTCGATCAACGACAGCTGCCAGACCGAGCCGCGCACCACGCAGTTGCTGCAGGACACGATAGGCGGGCTCATCGTCCGTGGTCATTACAATACGCCGTACATATTCGCCTAGCGGTTTGTTTCCGTCTGGTTCGAGCAGGATGTCCGGTACATTCACCAAGCCGGCCGGTTGACCGTTGGGCGCAAGCACGGGCAAACGATCAAGACCGGTAGAAGCGCTAAGCTCGAGCGCTTCCTGTGTTGAAGCGCCGGAGTGTAGCGCGGCAACTTTCGCCGCGGGCAACATGACGTCGCGGACTTTCGAACCACGAAAGTCGACGACGCTGTGAATCATCGCACGCTCGGTTGCAGTAAGAGAGCCCTCAAGCTCGCTTTCCGTTGTGATCTGTTTCAATTCCTCGCGCACAGCGAAAAGACGGCCCCGTTTCCCGGCATGGCCTGGCAGGAGTAGCTTGCCTAGACGCGCGCCGAATTCGAGGAGCGGCGAAAACAAAATCGACGTGAATTGGAGGACGCCGGCAAGCCGCGCCAGCGCGCGAAAAGGAAAGCGTCGGAACAACGACTTAGGGAGAACCGACAACACAAACAGATAAACCGGAAGCGCAATGACCAGGGCGAGCAAGAACCCGGCATAGCCGTACCACCGAACCAGCTGGCTTGTCAGCAATAGCAGAGCGACGATGTCCGCTGCATTTGTGATGAGCAGAACGGTCGCCAATAACCGTTCGGGGTATTTGAGCAAGCGATTCAACTGCAAAGCTGCTGGCACGCGCCGCTTCACATTTTGCCGCAATCGTACCGGATCGATCGACAGCAGGCCGCTTTCGATTCCGTTGAAGAAAAACGAAATGATCCAGCAACAAATAATGCTGATGATCGCGACCGTCATGCCGCCTCCTCGAATGCGTTTGTGGTTTTCTCCAGCAGGACTTCTTCGATTCTCTTGCGCCCGGCATGACGGACAGTGATCGCAAGGCCTGGGATCTCGAGTTTCGTTCCGGAAGACGGCACATAACCAAGGCGGGTAAAAATAAATCCGCCGATGGTGTCGATTCCCTCCGCCTCAATTTGAAAGCCAAGATGTTCGGTCAAATCGTCCAGACGCGCGTCGCCACTCACGAGAAATTTGCCATTGCCGAGCGGCTCGATGTAAAACTCCGAACCATCGCGCGGCGCGGTGCCACTGAGAATTTCCTCGACGATATCGTCCATGGTGATGATTCCTTCAATGCCGCCGAATTCGTCAACCACCACGCCCATCCCCTGGGGATGCGTCAGAAAAAGCTTGAGCAACTCCAGCGCGCGCATCGTCTCCGGGATAAACGACGGCGCGATCAGTTTCTCAGTGTAATGCTCCGACGAATCGAGCAGGAAAAGTTTTACGTCGATGATGCCGAGGATTTGATCAGGCGTATCGGCATAAACGGGGACGCGCCGATGTCGTTTCTCCTTTAGTTGCGCGATTGCTTCCTCGTTGGTTAAATCATCCGGCAGCATGAAACTGTCCACGCGCGGCGTCATGCAATCCTTCGCCGTTCTATCGCCTAGCTTGATGATTTCCTGGATCATCTCGGCTTCGCCTTGGTACAACGTGCCTTCCTCTTCACCGATTTGAAGCAGCGTTCCCAGTTCCTCGTCGCTTAAGCGCTGTCGACTACGCAAGTGCGCTGGCGTGAAACAATCGATTATATAATCGCTTACCGACTCGAGTCCGCGGCCGATGCGATCGAGAAATGGCATCGCGATTTGCAAGGTGAAAGCGCCGATCGCCGAAAGCTTCGACGGCGCCGCGAGCGTCACCAGTTTCGGCACCAAGTCACAAATCAACACGACTATCGCGAAGATCAGGATACCGGCCAGCCATTGCGGAATGCGTCCTGCGAGGGGGCCTTCCCACAGAAAGAAAAGACACAATATGACCAGAAGCACGTTGACTAATCCGTCTCCCAGCAGCAGCACATTCAAAACGCGGCGCGGATTTTCGCGGAAGAGCTGTATAAAATTCGTCAGGCCCGCATGATTCTCTTCGAGGCGGCGCAACTGATGCGGCTTCAGCAGAGAGAGCGCTGTCTCCACTCTGGAAAACAGCGCGGAGCAGAAGATCAGAATAGCGATGGCCCCGAGTACAATGGCCAGAGTAGGGCCACTCATTTTTGCGGCACCAACACCGGCGCGCCCTGCCTGGCCTTTCCGGCACGAAGGATAGGGGAGGACGGACGAGGTCCCTCCGAAGAGTTGGTGGTTCGTGGTTTGCTCATCCTCTGAGCCGCAAGCAAGTTAACGCTCCCTATGAACAAACGCGAGAGGATTTCACAGTGGGTGGCCGAAGCGACCGGGGAAGAGGTGAACCCGCACCAGGCAGACGTGGAAAAACACTCGTATTACCGCGCGTTTTTTCATTGCTGGAACGAACAGAGGTACTATGAAGCGCACGATGTGCTGGAACAGCTTTGGCTCAACACCAAATCGTCTGATGCAGACTTCTTCAAGGGGTTGATCCAGGCGGCCGGCGCGTTCGTTCATCTGCAAAAGCACTTCGAACATCCGTCGCACGCGAAGCACGGCAGGCGTTTGCCGCCCGCCGTTCGCCTGTTCCGGCTCGCCGAAAAAAATCTAGAGAGCTTCGCGCCGTGCCATCACGCGCTGGACGTTGCAGCGCTTTGCCAGCTTTTGAGCCGGTACGCCGATGAGATCGTGTTGTCGGATTACACAATCAATCCTTGGTCACCGGAAACGGCGCCGAAGCTGGAGGTGGGGGCGGTTCACCCGAACCGCCCAGGCGATTGAGGTCAGTCGCCCCTACCGCGTGAAGATCAATTTGATTCCCGCAATGATCAGCACTGTGGCCAGACAAAGGGAAATTACGCGGACGGCAAAACGCCTGCTCCCGAGATGCGAGCCAATAATGCCGCCGATAATTGCTGCCGCTGCGAGAATGAATCCGAGCAAAGGAATGGTGCGGACTTTTGTGAAGTAGCCAACCAGCCCGGCGATCGAGTTCACCAAGATGAATAGCGCTGAGACAGCGGCGGCTTGTCGAATGTGAGCCCAGCGACAAAAAAGCAGGACCGGCGTGATAAAAATTCCGCCTCCAGTTCCGGTTAGTCCTGCGAGGAATCCGAGCGCTCCACCCACGCTTATCGCGACCGGTTGCGACGGAGGAAATGTTTGCGGCGGATCGCTACGGCGAACCACAAGTCGCACTGCCGAAAAAAGCAGCACGACCCCAATGAGAATCCTCAGAATTGAAGCAGACGGCTGCAAATAACCACCGAGATATGCTGCCGGAATGGACAGCAGCGCGAACGGCCAAAACAACTTCCACGAGAAATACCCAGCGCGCCAAAACTGGAACGTGCCGATGGACGCTACCAAAATATTAAGCACGAGCGCGGTTGGACGAATGACAATGGGCGCGATTCCAAACAACGTCATCGTTGCGATATAACCTGACGCACCGGCATGACCGACGGAGGAGTAAAGTAACGCGACTACCCCGATGGCGAGGAAAAGAAGCGTGATATGAGTCGTGTCCACCAAATGACGAATGACGAATTACCAATGACGAATCAATGACGAATGACAAAAGAGCGTGATTCGTTACATCGTAGCATCGTTACATCGGATTTGCGGTTTAATCGTTCGAGGATTCAAGGTGGCGCAGCATGACAACTCGCTTCCGCTTTGGCATTCTGGCGTTAGTTTGGTTGGTGACAGCAAATCATAACGATGCTGGCCCGACACCGGTGGATGCCCCTCGCTCAGAAAGCGACGCTGTAAACATAAGCGAACACAGGAACCGTTTAGCACATGAGAAGTCGCCATATCTTCTCCAGCACGCTCACAATCCGGTGGACTGGTATCCGTGGGGCGAAGAAGCGTTTCGTAAGGCGCGCCAGGAGAACAAGCCGATCTTTCTCTCAGTCGGCTATTCCACCTGCCACTGGTGCCATGTCATGGCCCATGAATCATTCGAAAGTGAAGAAGTGGCCGCGGTCATGAATCGCGAGTTCGTGAACATCAAGGTCGACCGGGAAGAACGCCCCGACGTTGACCGCGTTTACATGACCTTTGTTCAAGCAACGACGGGCAGTGGCGGCTGGCCGATGAGTGTTTGGTTGACGCCGGATCTGAAGCCGTTTGTTGGCGGAACGTATTTTCCGCCGGAGGAACGATATGGTCAGCCAGCTTTCACAAAAGTGCTCGAGCGGATCGCAACAGCCTGGAAGGAAGATCACGATAAAATTGTGGAGCAGGGGAGTAAGATCGTTGAGGCGCTCCGCGAGTCTCAATCAGCCACACCGGGTGAAGGGAAAATCGACGGCTCAGTTGCAGATGCTGCCTATCGTCAAATTGATCGCAGTTATGACCCGAAGGAAGGCGGATTCGGTACGGCGCCGAAATTTCCGCGACCGGTCACGCTCAATTTTCTCACGCGATTCTACGCACGCGATTCCAAAGGCGATGCCGGTAAACACGCGCT
>DATDAJ010000140.1:0-9029 GCA_036525475.1 Candidatus Udaeobacter sp. | reverse complement strand
TGCACGACCGATCTCGAAGATGGAAACGCTCTCGGCTCCGGCACGAATGTTTCGTTCCAGCACGTCGAGCAAACCGCTGATCAAGTTTGGCCGCAGCGCGACGTGATCTTCGCTTAGCGGATTGCGTAGCTCGACCGCTTTGTTGGAAGCCATGGTGTTCCTCGAAATCAATTTTGATGCCCGAACTTCTGACAACCCGGACCCGGTCAATCGGTCTCGGAGAAAAAGTCTTTCGACATCGTGTGAACGGTCGGCCGCGCTGGTTGGCATGAAGCGTCCGCGCGTCCTTCCCGGAATCTTGTCTATTCCGTACGCGCGGAGGACTTCTTCGATCAGATCGACGTCGCGCTGCAAATCGCGGCGGTAACTCGGAATCTTCCAGGTTGCGGAATTGGTCGCATCCGCAGTTTTCCGAAGCCCGAAACGCGCGAGAATTTCGTCAATGGTTTTCGGGTCAATTGCGACGCCGATTACACGGGAACATTTTTCGTGGCTCAACGAGACGTCAGCTGGATCGGCTGGAAGTTCACCGGCAACATGAATTTCTTTCGCTGGCGTTCCACCAGCGATCTCGCCCATCAATTCGGCTGCGCGTTGCGACGCTCGCAAAATCATGTCGGGATCCACGCCGCGCTCGAATCGGTAGCTTGCATCGCTTTGTAGATTCAAATCGCGCGCCGTTCGGCGAATACTTCCCGGCAGAAAATAAGCGGCCTCGAGTAAAATATTTTTCGTCGAATCGGTCACACCCGTTTCTTCGCCGCCCATCACGCCGCCGATTCCAACCGCGCGTTCCTGATCAGCGATAACGCAATTGTCGGGCGTGAGCGAGTAACTATTTCCATCGAGCGCGAGAAATTTCTCGCCCTCGCGCCCAAGCCGCACATTGATGCCGCCCTTCAATTTATCGGCATCGAAAGCGTGTGTCGGTTGGCCAAACTCCAGCATCACAAAATTCGAGATGTCGACGATGTTGTTGATTGAGCGAACGCCGACGCTCTCAATTTTCGTGCGCAACCACTGGGGGCTGGGACCCACTTTTACGTTGTCGATCTTGCGCAACGAGAAGAATGGACATTCGCTGGTTGCCGCGATGGTTACTACGCCGTCATCCCGAGAACTGTAGGGCGTCTGTGTCAGACCCCTTGGCGTTTCACAGAAACGCCCTACAATTTTCTTGTTCGTTAACGCCGCGATTTCACGGGCCAGTCCGAAATGGCTGAGCAAATCGCCTCGGTTCGGCGTGATCTCAACGTCCAGAATCGTGTCCGCTGGGAAAAGATCAGAGATCGGCGCACCAACTTTTGCATCGGGCGACAAAATCAACAGGCCGGACGCATCTTCGCCGAGACCGAGCTCGATCGGGCTGCAAAGCATTCCTTCCGACTCGACGCCGCGCAGTTTACTTTTTCGGATCTCCGAACCGTTTGCCAGCTTAGCGCCAGGAAGCGCGAGAGGGACTTTGTCGCCGACTTTGTAATTTGTCGCGCCGCATACGATCTGGCGTTTCGCGCCGCTCCCGTCGTCTGCCTCGCATACGGTGAGTCGATCTGCATTCGGATGACGCGAGGACGCGGTGATTTGCGAAACGATCACCTTGTCGATGTTGGCGCCGCGCGTTTCGATGTTTTTGGTTTCAATGCCGGCGCGAGTCAGCAATTCGGCGATCTCTTCCGGATTGTTTGGAAGATCGACATATTCGCGCAGCCAATTGACGGAGAATTTCATGGCGACGTCATGTCATGTCGAAAGGGTAGGGGCGATTGACCTCAATCGCCCGCGGGCGGTTCGGTGAACCGCCCCTACCTCGGAATGACAGAATGGGTTCACGCGAACTGTTTCAAAAACCGCAGGTCATTCTGCGAGAAGAACCGGATATCAGGAATTTCGAATAGAATCATCGCCAGCCGATCCATCCCGAGCCCGAATGCATAGCCGCTCCACTTTTCGGGATCGTAAGCGTTATCGTCACGCGCTTTATTGACCGCTTCAAAAACGGCCGGATGCACCATGCCGCAACCGGCTACTTCGATCCACTGCTCGCCGCCTTTCAGAGCTTTTGATCGGACGTAAACCTCCAAGCTTGGCTCGGTGAAGGGGAAGAAATGCGGCCGAAATTGCACTTCGGTTTCGGAGCCAAAGAGTTCCCGCATGAAGAATTCGAGCTCGCCTTTTAAATCGGCGACGCTGACGTTTTCATCGACATACAATCCTTCGATCTGATGAAACTGTGGGCTGTGGGTTGCGTCGAGTTCGTCGCGTCGATACGCCGCGCCTGAGGCAATCACGCGGATCGGCGGGGGCGCCGATTCCATGGCGCGGATCTGCACCGTGGAAGTGTGGGTTCGCAGGAGTCGCCCATCGGACAAATAAAACGTGTCCTGTTCGTTGCGAGCAGGGTGGTCAGGCGGCGTATTCAGAGCATCGAAGCAGTACCACTCCGTTTCGATATCCGGACCTTCGGCGAGCGCAAAGCCCATTCGTCTGAAAATCTGAATTCCGCGTTCGTGCATCTGATGAAGCGGGTGCAGAGAACCAGTGTCATGTGGCGTTCCCGGGAGCGAAATGTCGATCCTCGCGAGCGCGTCGGATTCTTTTTCAGCACGGCCTTTACCTCCGCGTTGGTCAAGCGCTGCGCTAACGGCGTTGCGCGCCTGGTTGAGCAGCTTACCGACGACCGGGCGTTCTTCTTTGCCGAGCGTTTTCATCCGCTCGCCCCATTCGGAGATGCTGCCGCTTTTTCCGAGATATTTTACGCGGACGCCTTCGAGCGATTTCTCGTCGCGCGCAGCTTCAATCTCGCGCAGCGCGTCATCGCGCAGTTGTTCCAGCGGGTGCATGGATTTCGTGATTCGTTAAACCGTTACGTCGTTAAATCGGGAAATCGAATCTCGATTCACCAATCTCGATTCACGAATCACGCCGCCTTCTTTTTCGATTTCGCTTTGTCTTCCAGCGCGCGCTTCGCTTGATCAATAATCGATTTGAATGCGGCTTCGTCGGTGACTGCGAGATCGGCGAGAATTTTGCGGTCCAGTCCAATACCGGCAGCTTTCAGTCCTTCGGCGAGGCGGCTGTAAGTCATGCCGTTCGCGCGTGCGGCGGCGTTGAGACGTTGGATCCAAAGATAACGAAATGTGCGCTTGCGAGTCTTACGATCGCGATAGGCCCAATACTGCGCCTTCATGACCGCGTCTTTGGCATAACGAAAAAGTTTTGAGCGGCGGCCGCGGTAGCCTTTCGCCTTTTTCAGCATTCGTTTCCGGCGCGCACGGCTCGCCGGGGCATTGGTAGCTCTTGGCATTGTTGTTTTGCCCCGGGAATGTTTTCGGGGCTCCTCGTTCAGTGAGCTGTTGTTCCGTTACCGATCTTTCCGGCCTCGCTCACTGATTTATCCCACAGACGCAGGACAGGCGGAGAGATCGCGGGCGGGAAACTAAATGCTGAACACAAAATGACAACCGCTTTTCATTCGGATCGGGATGCCTTTGTCATTCGAGCATTCGGGTTTCGTCTTTGGGTTTTCGCCAAACCAGCCACGCGACGACGCCCACTGCGGCGCCGCCTAAATGCGCGGCTGATGAGACGGAACTCATTCCTGCTCTCTGCTCAAGAGTGCCCGATGATTTGGAACAAAATCCAAAGAACGAAAACGAACCAGGCAGGCAATCGAATCCAGCGAAACCAGACGAAACCCCAGCGCATCAGAAAAGCGAGTCGCATCCGCGGAAAATTCAGTGCGTAAAACGTAATGACGCCTGCAATGCCGCCGCTGGCGCCGACGCAAGGTGTCTGCGAACGAGGATCAAGAGCGATATGCGCCAGGTCACCGATGAATGCTGCCAGTGCAATGAGCACCAGATAACGCAGTGGTCGCAGAAAATTTTCCACGGCATGCCCAAACGCCAGCAGGAAATACATGTTTCCGGCAAGGTGAATGATGCCCGCGTGAAGGAAGAAAGAGGTGACGAACGTGAGTCCATTGAGTCGTGCCGCCTCAGCTGGAATTAATCCGAAACGTTGAACAAGCTCGCGCAGATTTGAAAACGCAAGGAGACTAGCGCAAATGATGGCAGCTGAAAGCAGCCATGTCGCCCACGGTTTTCGCTGCTCTTCTGGTGCATCGAACTCGACCGGCATTCCGAGGAACGCGGCGATCTGTTTCCACGATTCATCGGGCGCAGCGCTGTCAAGATCCGGACCCTCAGCCTGTTCGGCCAAACGCTCGACTTCAGCGATCGCGAGCATCTCGCGCGCTTTTTGCGGCAGTTCGGGAGCGACCGGTTCCGGCTGGCGCGGAACGAGCGTGTCAACCTCGTGAGCGTCGAACCAGATGAAATGGCAGTGCTGGCAGACATCGACGTGAATTTTCGCTCGGTCGGATAGGGCGACGCCGATCATCGGCTGCTGGCACGAGGCACAAGGCAGGCCGACGCGTCCTTCGCCTCGCATCGCGTGCAGCCACAGTGGATTGATGGATTCCGGCGTGAAGCGTTTGCGCAGCAACTCGATCGTCACGGCGCGACCGCCGCAGACATCGCACCCGTAGAAAACGCCGCCGGAAGTCCGCACGTCTTTCAGCGGTCCCTTGCACCGCGGGCAGAGGAACTCGGAGGCGCTACTCACGTCGATTTAGCCATGGCGCCGTTGTTGTCTGACCTTGCCGACGCGATGTAGCTCGCCGCAGCGGGCGAATTTCACTGCGGCGAATGTTTCGTCACCGATGACGACGCGGTTCGCATGTCCATCGCGCGACGATTTACGTTCAAGCGATTACTGGCATTCGCACGACCAGCGGCAGCGATCCGACTGGAATTTTTCAAATTATTCCTCTTCTTGGAAGGCGGAACAGTGATCTTGCCACCAGGACCGGGAGCAGCATGATCGAGCAGCGCCAGCAACTCATCTGAGCTGCTAACGTTGATTGTGTTGTTGGCCAGTCTCCCGCCGCCACCATGCTTGCTTGACGACGTCACATGATTTGTGCTGTCGAATGGCGGCGCTTTTTCGATCGGTTGCGGGTTGTTAGCTCCGGCGCCGCCAAATGTTCCGGTGGTCGAGCCATTCCCGCCGAAGCCGGTATAATTAGCGTTTGGAATTTCGCCGGTGAAGCCGGTGTAAACATCTGCCGGATTTTTGCCGCCGATGGTGACCACGACGTTGTTAAAAATGGTCACCGAATTGGCGGCCAGAATCTTAGCGCTGTTGCCGCCGAGCGTGACATTGGAAACGAAATTGAGCTGACCGTTACTCCCCGGCGCGTAAAGCTTTAGCGTTGTATCAGCCGAGAGCGTGCCGCCGCCGATATTGAGCACGCCGTTAGCGCCAAACACGCCGGCTTTAAGGACGTCCGCGTGAGCGCTGGCATTATTCAATGTGATCCTTCCGTTGCCGTCGATGTATGAAAGGAACGTTCCGCCGACATTATAGTTGCCGCCGTTGAGATTGATGGCCGCCGTCTGTGCACCGTCGCTGCCCAGAATCTGGAAAGTGGCATCGGTCGTGACGGTCGCGCTGCCGGAGACGTTCATGTCTATGGTAGCGTTCCGGCCGATCGTTCCGCTACTGCTGTTATCGATCTTGGAATCGAGATCGCCGCCAACTGATAGCGTATCGGCAGTAATATCGATTGCGGCATCGCCGCCAATCGAAGCACCGCCGTAGTTCAGGATTTGGGCAAACAAATCTCCGGTGGAAAGGCTGGCAGCGCTCACATTGACTCTCGCATCTCCTCCAATTGTTCCGCCGCCTAAGTCCAAATAATTACCATTGGCTATCCAGAACAAGACGCTGCCGGGCGCGCTGATATTCTGAGAGGCAGATACGTCTACGATGGCGTTACCGCCGACCCTGCCGCTAGCATTTGGATAAATGGAGGCTTCAATAGCCATAAGATCCGTTCCGGGAGTTCCTGAATTAGTCGACGGGGTCGCAATGTTCTGTGCATTCAGACTGACTTTTGCGTCCCCCTCGATTCGCCCACCCGTAAAGTTGCCAGTGCCACCGAAAATTGTGTCTTCGATAGTCACCAGGATCCCTTGCTGGGCCGTCAGGTTGCCGCTCGTTATTACCGAGTTAACAGCATCTCCTTGGATTCGTCCGCCGCCGTTCGTACTGATAAAAGTCTGAAAAAAGCCGCCGATCGAAACACTGGCCGCATTTACGTTAACGGTGGCAAGTGAACCTATCGTCCCTCCGTCGGTGCCGTCGTTCCTGGCCGAGATGCCAAAAACCGCATCTTCCTGAATGGTGAGAGCAGCGCCGATGTCGAAGTCAATATTAGCGCCAGTGCCGATCGTTCCGGCGTTTCGATTATTGACAAAGGCAAAAATGGAATTCGCCGTGAGATCGCCATCGCCACCAGTCGTGACAGAAATGTTACCGTTACCGCCGATATGGCCGCTGTCGTTATTCAGGATTTGGAAGGTGGCGTCGCCCACAATGTTGATGTCGTTGGACGCACGGATATTGATCAGCGCGTTCTCTCCGATGTGGCCACCGGCTTGATTGGCGATTTGTACATCGAGGTTATTGGCAGTGGAAATATTCGTGGCACGAACCGCAATACTGGCGTCGCCACCAATGTGATCGCGGTTAGTAATAGCCAAACGAGAAAACTGAGTCGCCGAATTATTGATGAAATCGTTCGTGGCGTTGAGTGTGAGATTGACTCCGGTGGCGACGCTGGCGCCCGGCAAAACGATGACGTCTAAGCTCACCCTGCCGTTGAGTAAGAGCGAATCGCCAATTTGCAGCACCAAATCGCCGCCGGTGATCGCATCGAGTTTGCCGACGCTCATTGTGCCGGGATTGGTGAGGCGAATCGAGTCTTCTGCGACAAGCCCGAGAATCCCGATGTTGGAAATCGGGGAATTAATCGTGAGGTCGGATCCGGCCCCGCGCGCATACATCACAAGCTCTTTGAGATCTTGGAACGACACGTCCGACGTTAGGTTGATTGAACCGTTAACAGTCGCCAGCAGCAGCAGGTCCAGTCCCGTGAACGTCAACGAGCCCCCCGGTGGGCCGGAGCTAATTCTATCCACACCGATTAGGGCAAGCTTCGTCGCGCCGTTGCTGGTATCGATAGTAGGATCGCCGGTGAGCGATAGACTCTGGAATTTAAAAACGGCGATCGACAGATGGCTCGGGTCAGCAAAGAAAATATCGTCAATGCGCAACGCCGTATCGAAAGCTGAGGTCGAACCGAAAGCCCAAAGCGAGAAGGCACCGTCATCAGCCTGACCGCGATAGATTTTCCCGTAATCCGTCACGCCATTGCTGGTTATCGAGGGATCGGTTGTAATGACCGTTCCATTCGTAATTAGATAAGGAACTGGCGAAGAAATCACCGACGGCGTCCCGAACTTACTCGGAGTTGGAGGTGGCGGTGTCGGTGTTACTGGGGGAGTTGGTGTTATTGGGGGAGTTGGTGTTACCGACGGCGGCGTTTGTGTCTCTTCGGCGACGATAGCCTGACTGGTTACGTTGACGATCCTCGCCGGATCGAGTGGATTCGTCGTGCTGATGGCAAAAAGGCTGGCTATCTGGTTCTGTGATTCGAGCATGATCAAATTCATACTCGCCAGCGGCTGGTCGAAACCGGTGAAAAAGAGCGAGGTGCTTACTAATTTTGCAATATCAAAAGTCATGACTTTCGAAAAGCTATTGCCGTCAGTGGTGACCATTTTCCCGGGACCCAGCTCTAGCGATTGACCATTGGCCAGATAAAGGTGGAATGTCCCTTCCAGGCAAAGCCACTTGCTGACGGGTAGAGGTCTATTGGCGGTGGCGGGATGAAATTCGCCGATGCCAGTAGTGCCGGTGATTGCGGCGGTGACTCCAACCGTTCTGATTGTCGCGCCGCCGCTTCCCTTGGGTACCTGAAAAAGAATCGCGCCATCGATGAGATTCATCTCCCGCGTGCCTTCCTTGAAACTGAAAATCGTGTTGGCGCCGAGGCGGGTGATGGTTAGGTCGGCGAAGGTTAATTCGCTGCGCGACTGCGTGCCGGTGCGAACAGCGTTGCCACGGCGAACAAGATCGCTGACCACGGCCGGCCGCGGCGCCCCTTGTTCGAGCAGCAGTTTAACGTCATTCACGATCTGGGTGACGCGCGCTTCCTGCAATTGCGCTCCGTGTGCCGAATCGGCGATGGCGATCGTCCAAGTTAAGGCTGACACGGCTACGATAAATTTCGTGTACTGGGTTCCTGCGAATATTTTCTTCATACTTGCTGGGATTTTTAGTTCATAAGCAGCGGTATCGATGTCGGCATCTGTGAGTTAAGGTGTGCGAGACTGCTGGCCAGTGTTTGTTACTGGCTTTGGGGACGGCGTTGTGGATGGCGCGTTAACAACGGTGACCTGTGTGCCGCGTCCCAAAATGACGAGATTCGAGGGAATGTAAGTGCCCTTGGCGATCAGATTCAGTTGCTTCTGTTCTTCCGATTCGATCCGCCCTTGACTGGGGAGAGGTTGAAACTCGCGGACCAGCAGGCACGTCTTCATCTCCCGCGCGATGTCAAAATCGGCCGGTTCCGGGAGGGCAGTGACGTCGGGCTTGGTGATGAGAATTTGACCCGGCTGGAGCAACAGCGATTCGCCGAGGCGATTCGTCAAATAACATCGGACTGTTCCTTCCAGGACAAGCACCTTGACGTAGAACTGGCCATGACGCTCGACTATGCCAGTGGCGCCTGTGCTCTCGACCGCGATCGCAGCGGTCTTCATCTTCAAGCGGCCAGCGCCTTTCGGTATCTGAAAAAGCACTGCCCCTTCGGCAAGATCTATGGTGCGTGTTCCGTCGCTGACACTGACATTCGTTTTCGCTCCGAGACGCGCGATCGTTTGGTCCGCGAAAGTCAATTCGCTGCGTCCGGTCACGCCGGTGTTGATAGCATCACCGTCGCGAAGGCTTTCACCGACTGTGACTTGGCGTGGCGCTGCTTGGGGCGAACCAAGCTTCACGTCTTTGACCACTTGTGTAACGCGCGCTTCTTTCAACTGCGCGGCGTCTAAACAGCTGGC
>DATDAJ010000139.1:0-2739 GCA_036525475.1 Candidatus Udaeobacter sp. | reverse complement strand
TTGGCGGTTCAGCTGAACCGCCGCTACCGTACTGCACATGCCGCTGCGATTTTTCAACACCTACTCGCGCGAAATTGAGCAGTTCGAGCCACGCAATCCGACGGCGCGTCCAGTCAGAATGTACACGTGCGGACCGACCGTGTACAGCCGGGCGCACATTGGAAATTTCCGCGCCTACATCTTCGAAGATCTGCTTCAACGGCACTTGGAACTGCGCGGCTACAAGGTGCATCGCGTGATGAATATCACAGATGTGGAGGACAAGACCATACGCGGCGCGCGCGAGGCCAGCGTTCCGCTGCAAAAGTTCACAGAACAATTCAAAGAGGCGTTCTTCGAAGACGCCCACACGTTGCGTATCAAGCGCGCGGACGAATATCCGGCTGCGACCGACCAACGTTATATAGACAGAATGATCGAGATGATCAGTGCTCTGATTTCAAAAGGGCTCGCCTACCAGGCCGACGACAAATCAGTTTACTTTCGCATCAACAAATTTCCGGATTATGGAAAGCTCGCGCACTTCGATCTCACACAGTTGCAATCGACAGGCCGCGTGAAGCATGACGAATACGACAAGGAACACATCGGCGATTTTGCCTTGTGGAAAGCTTGGGACGAAGCAGACGGCGACGTGAAATGGGATTCCCCCTGGGGACCGGGCCGTCCCGGCTGGCACATCGAGTGCAGCGCGATGTCGATGGCGTTGCTGGGCGATGAGATCGACATCCACTGCGGCGGCGTCGATAACATCTTTCCGCATCACGAAGCGGAGATCGCGCAGAGCGAAGGCGTAACCGGAAAGAAGTTCGTGCGCTACTGGCTGCACTGCGCGCATCTGCTGGTGGACGGCCAGAAAATGGCAAAGTCGTTAGGCAATTTTTACGCCGTACCCGATGTTATGGCTAAAGGTTATACTGGACGCGAGCTCCGTTACGCGCTTCTGCGTGTGCATTATCGCGTGCCTTTGAATTTCACCTGGGAAGGAATGAATGAGGCCCGCGAGTCGTTAGCCCGAGTCGATGAGTGGCTGGCGCGGCTAAGAGAAATCGCAAAAAGCGGAAACCTCCAACACCCAACAGCCAATCCAACCACTGCTTTTGAAGACGCGCTGGATGACGATCTCAACATTTCTGCTGCGCTCGGTTTTCTATTCGAATCCATTCGCGAAACCAATCGCGCGATGGATCAAAACGAAATGGACGCGGCTTCGGCAAATACATGGCTGGAGTGGTGGAAACGGATCAACACCGTTCTTGATCTTGAAGCTGATACTGACGTCGCTATTCCTGGCGAAGTAGCGCAGCTCGCAGAACAACGCGAGAATGCACGGCGCGAAAAAAATTGGAAACGCAGCGACGAACTGCGTGAGCGGATCTCTGCGCTTGGCTGGGAAGTCCGCGACACGAAAGACGGGTCAAAGCTCACGCGCGGCGCTCGAAACGCGTAACAGATTTTGCCTTCATTGCTCTTCGAACGTGTAATTAAATCGCTCGATCTCCTCAGCGAACCGAGCGCGCACAAATTCGCGAAGTTCGTCATCGTAATATTTTGAATAATGCTCCCGATTTGAGCGGTTGTATTGCGGCAGGGTTGGTGGCGAAATGCCAATGGCCGTGCACACAATTCGAAAGTCGTCGGCCAGACTTTCGAACCGCATGATGTAATCGACGTTTGCGAACGGGTCCTCGTCGCCCTTGTCCAGCCGCAAATAGTCCGCCACTGAGACGGCTTTGGAAATTATCCCGCGGAATTTTTTCCGGTCCCAAGTTTCGGGATTTTGCGTGGGCGTGAAATAATACGACACCATTCGATCCCACGGATTCCGCACGCAGGTGAACTTATTCAGATCGCGAAATTGCTGGTCTCCCAAGGCATCGCGATACTCGCTCAGCGTCGAGTGTTTCTTGATCTCGTATTTTGGATTGCGCAGTCCGAACCGCTCGATCCCGTCCTGCTCCTTTCGTAGAGCAACGAGTTGATCCTCCGAGTAATTGCGCAGGACGCTCTGAATCGAGTTCCCGGCTGTTTTTGGAATGTGAACGAACAAGAAACGTTTCTGCAGCGAGATCATCCCTCGGTCGCAGTCTAAGGCGTGTTTTGCCGTGACGCGAGCGGGGGGCACGGGGCTGCACTGTCCCAAGTTGCTTATGTCTTGCCACTAAGCCACGTGCTACTTATTGTCGTTCACACGTGAAAGCATCGCCGGGTCCCCCTCGCGGCGAGGCGGAAAGTCGGTATGAATCATTCGCCTCGACTCGTTGGTCAATAGTCCTCGAAGCGGGCAATTCGGCGACGGTGTCCAGTCATGCATTCAATGCGCTTTCGGAACTCTGCCAAATTTATTGGCGCCCGCTCTATTCCTTCTTACGCCGGCAAGGATGTGGTGCCGAGGATGCCCGGGATTTGATCCAAGGGTTTTTCGCTGACCTCATCGAAACTCGTGCATACGCCCGCGCCGACCGCGAGAAAGGAAGGTTCCGTTCATTTCTCCTCGGCACACTGAAACATTTCGCCGCCGATGTGCACGATCGTGGGCGCGCATTGAAACGTGGCGGCGGTATGATCCTTACGAACTTGGACGATCAAGCTACCGCAGAGGCGGAGGCGCAAATTGCGCGAGCAACGAAATGGCAACCGGAGGAAGTTTACGATCGTGAGTGGGCAGCCTTGCTTTTGCGGCAAGCAGTGGACCGGCTCACGCAAGAATGCGCACTCACCGGCAAAACAGACCTGCTT
>DATDAJ010000138.1:0-13774 GCA_036525475.1 Candidatus Udaeobacter sp. | reverse complement strand
GCAACACTAGCCAAATAATTCCGAAAAACATTGGCGCGAGCACATTAGTGAGAAAATGCGCGCCGAACGCGACGCGGGTGAATCCTTCCAGGAGAAGGGAACGACCTCCGCAGAGTTACCTCAATCGAAATATTCCTTGCTAAAATAGTTGCCCCTTCGATACATCGGTTTCACCTTCTTCATCCGATATTTCGATGGCCGGATCATTTTAGCCTGTGAAAATATTTCGAAACCTCGCCATGCTGTTTGCCTTCGGAGTTGCGTCCGCGGCAGCGGGACCAGCAGAGGTTATTCTTCAGCCTTCACCCAAGCCGGCGGACGAAAATTCACACAATCTCTTTAATTACGAGACGACGTACACGTTCCAGAGCGATTTTAAGGAATCCAAACTCGGTCATGGGGATTCGATTTATAACGATTTTAGTTATGACCACCGGTTTCGGATCAAGGGAAACTGGTACTTTCGAGCCGGCGTCGAATACGAACGCTATGATTTTGGCGGGAGCGACAACGGCTTGCCTGATCACTTGCAGGCGCTCTATGGACACCTGGCTCTGGAGTACGACGTGAACGACCACGCCGGAATCAGCGTCGAGGCCGATCCTGGAGTGTACTTCCAAGATGACGTCAGTGGGAATGCTTTCGATGTTCCGGGGAAAGCTTATGTGACGCTCCCCCTAAAGAAGGACAAGATCTACGCCACGGTCGGTTTCGGCTGGGGCCAATTCCAAGATCCGGCTGTCGCCCCCGGTGGCGGCATCACCTGGCTCATTAACGACAAGTTTCGCTTGCAGGCTGTGTTTCCCAGACCTGCGCTGGTGTATCAGCCAAACGACGATTGGGACATACGTGCACTAGGGGAACTTAACTTTCTTGGCGCTCGCACGGGTGAGGTGCATACCACAGAGCAGAAACTGCAACTAGACAACGCTCTCGTTCAATACAGTGAGTATCGCGCCGGTTTGCAGGTCGGTTACTCCGGTTTCAAGCCGTTTAAGATCATTGCAGGCGCAGGGTGCACAATCCAACGAAATTTCGATTTCTTCCGTGTTGAGCAGTCGAAGAGGACAGATCCAGCGCCGTACATCAGGATCGCGGCAGAAGCGAGATTCTAAGGAAAAATTTCGCCGAGCTTCCTGGCTACATTCTGATCGCCGCGAACCTTTAGTCGGCCAGTGAGATAAGCCCACGTCCCGCTAATTTGGTCATTGCAAATGGCGACCCAATCCTTGTCTTTGGCGACGAACGTAACATTCGGATTCGGGATCTTTCCCTTGCCCATCTTGTAGTTGCCGTCGTTTACGTCGATCCACCATTCGCCACCGTTCGCGCCGCTCAAGTCCCACTGGTAGCGCGCGTGCACGCCTTTTGCCTTGGCAGGCTGGAAACTGCCGCGCATCGCGTCGAAGACCTCCTGCGGAGTTGACTCTTGGTGGCCAGCCGCCGCAACGGTTACTGCACCCAAACAAACGACCACAGCAACGACAGCCATCGACCCAAACAAGCGGAATTTGCTTGTCACGTCTCTGCGCATTTTGTGATTCCCTCGTTATTTGTTATTCGTGCTTCATCATTCTCCCGGTCTCACTGCTCAATGCGCCGCAGCAGGATGACGGCGCCGACGAATGTGATCACTGCCCCAGCCAACAGAACCAGAAGGTCGCCACTATAGAATTCCGGCCCCGCGCGATACATATTCACGAGTCGAAACGCACGACAGAAGTGTGTGAGCGGGAAAAGCTCGGAGATATACCGGACCGCCGTTGGTAGCTGTTGAAGTGGCGCGAACGCGCCTGAGAGAACAAATACCGGCAGTAGAAAAAAAACAGAGAACTGAATCGCCTGGGTTTGCGTGCGCGAAAACGCCGAGATCAACAAGCCCAATCCCAGCGAGCAAAGTAGAAACAGCAGGCAGACAATCGCCAGCGCTGGCAACTGATAAAAAGCTACGCCAAACTGCCAGCTGCTCACCACCATGATGACCACCACCAGGAATGCAGAAACAACGAGATACGGCAACATTTTGCCAATCACGATCTCACGGCGATGCAGCGACGTAACCATCAATTGGTAAAGAGTGCCTGATTCTCGCTCGCGCGCGATCGTGCACGCCATCAGTGTCACCGTCAGCAGTTGCAGAATCAGCCCAATGATCCCGGGCACGACGTAGTCGATGACTCGTGACTTCGGGTTGTAAAGCACTTTGCGATCGACACTCCACATTTCCATCATTGAGACAAAGCGTTTCCGTATTTGGACCGGGAGCTGCTTGCCAAGCTCGAAGACTTCTTCGGGCAAGTTCTCAATCATTTGGTCGCGCTGTTTCAATTGAAAATCTCCAAGGCTCTGTCGCACGCTGCCTTCCACGGCATCGGCCGTGTTGATATCGCTGCCATCGAGATAAAGCAGCAGTGGTTTGGGGTCGCCATTCTCCAGACTTTCGTTCCACCCCGCCGGGATGACGAGCGTTGCCTGCACGCCGTGAGCAACCAAATCTGCGTTGTCTTTTGCTTCAGATGATCCGCGGCGCCAGTCGAATGTCTTGTTCTTCGAAATGATGTCGATGAACTCCTGTGCTCGCGGCGTGTTGTCCTGATTTACCAGCAAACTCGGTACCCCGGTTAGTTCGCCTGTTTCAAAAGCGTGGCCGAAGAGCAGTGTGAAAAGCGGGGGTAACGTAAGAACGAGCAGCAGCACGCGGCGGTCGCGGTAGATGTGCAGGAATTCTTTGTACGCGACACTGGCAACAGCTTCGAACGATAGCCATTTCATGGAACGAGTTCTGTCAAAACGCCGTGATAACCCTGCGAGTACGCCGTGAAAACATCCTCCATGTCGGGCTCTACCCAGCGTTCACCCAGCAAACGCAGATCCGAAAATGGCCAGTCTTCGCGCCACCTGGCAATCAACTTCTCAGGTTCCGGCGCGTACAGCCGCAAACCACCGCTGCGCAATGAGACACCGAGTAACTCGGGAAGACCCCGCAGCCGAACGAGCGCCGGCATGAGCGGTTCAACGTCGATCTCGAGCAATCGACTGCGAAAGCTAGACTTCAAAGCGCGCGGAGGAGCTTTTGCCAGCAGCCTGCCGCCCTCGATAAAGCCGACTTCTGTGCAGCGTTCCACTTCGTCCATGTAATGCGTTGTGACGAAAATCGTTTTTCCTTCGTTGCTCAGATCGTACAAAAGGTTCCAGATTTGCTGCCGGTGAACCGGGTCAAGCCCCGCGGTCGGCTCGTCAAAAAACAGCAGCCGCGGGTCGTGGATCAGGGCGCAACCGATCGCCAGCAGTTGGCGCATTCCTCCCGAAAGGCTTTGCGCCGCCGTGTCTTTTTTTTCTTCCAGGTCGATGACGCGCAACAGGCGCTCTATTCTCTGCTCCAGCTCAGCGCCGGGCACACCGTAAGCACCGCCGAAAAATCGAAAATTCTCATCGACGGTCAGGTCACGGTAGAGACTAAAGCGCTGGGGGACATACCCAAACTTTGTCCGCACGATCTGGCGATCTTTCCAGACGTCTGAGCCTTCGATCGTCGCGCGGCCGCCGGTCGGGTGAGTAAGGCCGCACAACATTCGCATGGTGGTTGTCTTGCCAGCGCCATTCGGCCCGAGAAAACCAAAGATCGTTCCCCGCTCGATTTGAAGGGAAAGATCCTGCACCGCATGAACGTTTCCGTAACTCTTGCTCAAATGGTCTAGCAGGATCACCGGTTCATTCATGATGAAACCTTATTGCGATGATCCCGAAAATTTGCAACCATCAGCCATTGAGAGTCACCCTTATTTGCTAATGAAACCTAAGATGGTCAGCCTACAGCTCCCCGCATTTAAAAACGTGCTTTTCGTGTCGCTCTTATCGCTTGCTGCGACAATCGCGCGCGGCGACCCAGTTTCCGAGATGGCCTCGTTTTCCGTCTTCGACAAGGTGGATCTCGCGCAGTTGGCCAAAAGCGACGTCAAAACGGCGCATGGCCCGCCAATGAGAAACTCACGTTTCCTCACGGTTCAAAGCTGCTACGTCGCGCCGGGTTCTCCTGCTCAACAGATGGAGGCGTTGCGCCGATGGAATCCGACCAGGCACAGCGAATTAAAGGTTTTTCAGCACACCGATCTGCCATCGAATCCGACACCTGCGAATTTTGAGAAATTGAGAAGTGCGCCCGGAAACGCGTCGGTGCGTTCATTCGTAGCCGCGACGCAGAAGCTCGGCCCTCAGCTCCAAGTCAGTAAGGATGAGGCAAAGAAGTTTTCCGCGGGAACTTCAGGTGGAGGAGGCGCCATTCCAGCGCCGGTCGCTGCGTTTTGGGCAGATGTACTCGCCGCGCGGACGAGAGCTTTCGCATCCGGTGGAATGGCTGCAGAACCGCCGTACGATCACAGCGGCCCGTCGGTTCGGGCAAGTGAGGAGGTAAATGGACTCCTACGCGAGCAGGAAAAGATTCGGCGGCAGTTTTCCGGATTACTCGGTGCGACGGGGATCGGTCGCGGCGCTGGATCACTCAGACCGGAGCTTTACTGGGAACTTCTCGATGCTGATGATGAAGGCGTAGTGACATTGGGCGCATCTTACAACCGGGGTGGCTCTGAGGGAACTTACCAAGCCGCAGACGTGCTTTACTACGCGAGCGGCGGTTACTATGTCGCGCTAACACTCTATCAGCTGTGGCCTGTTACCGTGGAAGGAAAACCGTCGACGCTTGTCTGGCGCGGCGATATGATTTCGTCCGCTTCATTGGGAAGCTTGCGTGGAGTTGAACGGCTTGGATCAGAGTCGGTCATGATGAAAAATATCACCAAAGCTGTTACCTCGTTTCGCAGAGACAGCGGAGGCCGTTAACAAGTGAAACGCTTCGCACTGCAATCTGTTTCATTGGCCAGCGCAACTCTTTTGATGGCTGCGTCGGCTCTTGCCGATGAAAGCAGCAACTGGTGGCCGCTCACAGGGGAATTCACGGCGGAAGCGACGTACGTCGGCGAAGGCGACGTGGAACGCGGTCCCCGCAAGGCCGTCCGCAATTTTGACGAGATCGATTCGGATATCCACCTGGTCCTTACACCACGGACGAAATTTGGCGTGCTCAGGCTTGGCGCAGAGTGGGAACGGTTTTCGTTTGGTCTTCCACAAAATGCTGCCCTGCCCAACACGTTGCAATCTTTTAGCGCGATTTTCGGACTCGACATGCAGTTTTCCGATTCGATTCTCGTTCGGGTTGAAACTCAGCCTGGCCTCTACAATTCCGGACTGGGGCATTTGTTTTGGGACGATTTCAATATGCCTTTTGTCATCGGCGGCACCTACATTTTCAGCCCTGATCTGCAGCTTGTTCTCGGCGTCAGCGTCGATGTCGAACGGAAATACCCGGTGGTTCCTGCTGCGGGAGTTCGCTGGAAAATCGGACCGCAGTGGTTGCTTGATGCCGTGTTGCCAAAGCCACGGCTGGTGTATGAAGTGACTCGTGACGTGTCACTTTATGCAGGAGCAACCGTGAGAGCAGCGACTTTCCGTGTAGACGACGAATTTGGAGTTTCGCACGGAATTCCGCGACTCAACCACGCAGTCCTTACGTACAGCGAGATTCGAACGGGCGCGGGATTTGACTGGAAGATTTCACCGATGATCACGCTTACCGGCGAGGTCGGGTACCAGCCGTACCGTGAGTTCGATTTTTATCGCGCGGAAGTGCGCTACCACCACGATGGCGGCGCTCCGTACGGAACGCTTTCATTGCACGGCGCATTTTAGTCACGTCTATTTTGTAGGGCGTTTCTGTGAAACGCCGGGAAACGGCGCCTGACACAGACGCCCTACAGGTTCACCGCAGAGTCCGATCCAGCGCGCCGATCTTTCGCGTCTCCGGCCACCACAATCCAACGCCCAGCACAACAAGGATCGTTCCGATCCCTCCTGCAACGACCGAAATAACCGGCCCAAATAGCGCCGCGGTCAATCCCGATTCGAACGCGCCGAATTCGTTCGATGTGCCGATGAAAATGTTGTTCACGGATGACACGCGTCCGCGCATTTCATCGGGCGTAATCAGTTGCACGATCGACCCGCGGATGATCACGCTCACGCTGTCGAACGCTCCGATGAGAAAGAGCACGCCCAGCGATAACCAGAGTACTTTCGATAAACCGAACAGGATTGTGGCGACGCCAAACCCGGTCACGCACCACAGCAACGCTTTGCCGGCGTGTTTCATCGGTGGCAGATGCGCAATGAGCAGCGCCATCACAAAAGCCCCGACTGCCGGCATCGCGCGCATCCAGCCGAGACCCACTGGGCCGCAGTGAAGAATTTGATCCGCAAAGATAGGCATCAGCGCCGTCGCACCGCCCAGCAGAACGGCAAACAAATCCAGGGTAATGGTGGCGAGGATTACGTTCCTGCTAAATACAAATCGCAGCCCAGCCATGAGACTCTTCCACGTGCTCGCGTCGCTCTGGTCTCTTTTTTGCGTGCTGCGGCGGATGAGTAGGACCAGCAGGAAAAATGCGAACGCGCAGAGCGCATCCAGCAAATAAACGAACGGAAACCCGATGTACGCGATTAAGAGCCCGCTGAAAGCCGGACCAACCACAGATCCGATTTGAAAAATGCTATTATTCCAGGTGACGGCGTTCGCGAATGCGTCACGCGGAACCAGGGTCGGAAAAAACGAGCTGCGCGCAGCCCAACTGAATGTGCGCGCCGACGCTCCGATGAAAAGAAGGAGATAAATCAGCGGCACTGAAGCGTCATCGAAATGGAATACTGGATGATGTCGCTCGAATATCGTGGCAACGGCCGCGAGGGCGCGATTGCCCCCTCGCAATGGCGCGAATTGGGGAATGGAAAGGTGTTTCCAGGAAACTAGAGCGAGCGCCAGCGACGTGACTGCGCTAAAGATCTGGCTCACAAGGATGATGTGCTTGCGGCTGAACCGATCCGCCAAATGGCCGGCCGGCAGCGAAAGCGTAACCACTGGGACGACGATTGCTAAGCCAACAAGCCCGAGTGCAGTCGCTGAGTGCGTCCGGGCATAAATCTCCCATTCCACCGCCACCGCGAGCATCAATCGCCCAGTAATCGACAGTAAATTTCCGGCTGTAAACAGAGCGAAATCACCGAAGCGGAACGCAGCGTATGGATCGTGAGTTCTGGACTCGATTTCGATCGGCAGCGGAACGGCGGATCGTTGCCGGTCGGGCGATCGATACGAGTCAGGATCGATGGAATGAGGCATGGTTAAGGGCCCAAGATCAAACGCGCACGAGAGTCTAGGTTGAGCGGGCAGCACAGCAACCCTCTGTGCATGGCCGAGAAACGATCAGGAGCCGGCAATTACCGTGGTTTTGGCCACCAGTGGCCCGGTAAGAAATTCCCTTAAAGGCCGCGGATTTTTCTTCCATTTCAGAGTTCCACTGCCTAAACTCGGCGCCCTTAAGGCAAAATGGACAACATCATCGAGGCGAAAGAACTGCAGATTGAACGCAAGCATTTCTATGTCGAGCTCCGGGAGAACGACCGCGGTAAATTCTTGCGTATCACTGAGGAAGCTCATGGGCGCCGGAACAGCATCATCGTGCCGAGCACGGGCATTGATGAGTTTACGGCGACCATTGCTAAAGTTCTTACAAACGGCGAAACCGCGCCAGCTTAACCGCTGAACAAGGTGCAACGCGTGGTCCTCAACGCGTTTGGTACTAGGGGCCGCGGGTTCGCCGCCTGATATCTGCGCCTTCAGCGATCCAACTGCCGTCGTCTTGAGGACAGGACGATCCACTTTTGCCGTGCCCGTTGACATCGGGACGCCCGAATTTAGTTTGGCGCTTCGTGATTCCAGCAGTCGCTGCTGCTGCAAATTATGGCCACAAAACGAAAATCTAATCTTCGAAAACGACTTCAACGCAGGCGGAAACCGATGCGATTCAGATCGCGGAAAGCCGCCGCTGGGAAGAGAACGCGCGCGCCGCGTTACGTTTATTACTTCGGGGATGGCCACGCGGACGGAAGAGGCACGATGAAAGCTTTGCTGGGCGGCAAAGGCGCAAACCTCCATGAGATGACGAGGATCCGGCTGCCTGTGCCGCCGGGATTCACCATTACCACTGAGGTTTGCAGTTATTTTTACGATCACAATCGTTCGTA
Source organism: Candidatus Udaeobacter sp. (assembly GCA_036525475.1). GTDB lineage: Bacteria > Verrucomicrobiota > Verrucomicrobiia > Chthoniobacterales > UBA10450 > Udaeobacter. The sequence goes on along the minus strand of DATDAJ010000138.1, from coordinate 5,644 downwards.
TCCCAAGCAATTGGAGGCGCAAGTCGCGGCGGCGATGGCCAAGGTGGAACAATCCACCGGCAAAAGGTTCGGCGACCAGGAACGGCCTCTGCTGGTGTCCGTGCGCTCTGGCGCTCGCGATTCCATGCCGGGAATGATGGATACGATTCTCAATCTCGGCATGAACGATGAGGTGGTCGAGATCGTCGCGAAGAAAACGAAAAACAAGCGGTTTGCCTGCGATTCTTACCGGCGATTTCTTCAGATGTACGGCGACGTCGTGATGGGCGTACAAAAACGGCCGGGCGAAGACCACGAGCCGTTCGAAGCAGTAATTGAACGCTTGAAGGATGAACGTTACGGGAAGCACGACTTCCCCGATGTGCGATTGACCGTAGCCGATCTCAAAGAGCTTGTGCAGCGGTTCAAGGCATTGATTAACGAGCGCACCGGAAAATCCTTTCCTCAGGATCCGAATGAACAACTCTGGGGCTCGATTAGCGCCGTATTCGGCTCATGGATGAACGACCGCGCCATCGTGTATCGACGGAAATACGGCATCCCGCACGAGTGGGGAACAGCAGTGAATGTTCAGACGATGGTGTTCGGAAATATGGGCGAGACCAGCGCGACGGGAGTCGCATTCACACGCGACCCGGCTACCGGCGAAAAAGTTTTCTACGGCGAATACCTCATCAACGCGCAAGGCGAAGACGTGGTCGCTGGCGTGCGCACCCCGCATCCGATCGCCGATCTGGCGAAACAAATGCCAGCAGCGCACAAGGAGTTGATGAACGTTCGCAGCACCCTTGAAAGGCACTTCAAGGACATGCAAGACCTCGAATTCACGGTCGAGGATAATCGTCTGTACATTTTGCAGACCCGAAACGGAAAACGCACCGGTCACGCGGCGGTGCGTATCGCCGTTGATATGGTCGGCGAAAAATTGATAACCAAAAAGGACGCGGTGCGCCGTGTCCCGCCCGATTCGCTCTCGCATCTCCTCGCACCAGTTTTTGATCGCAAAGCTGTGCAGAACGCAAAGAAAATTGGGGCGGGTCTCGCTGCTGGACCGGGCGCGGCATGCGGCCATGTCGTTTTCAGCGCAGAAGAAGCTGTCGCGCGTGCGCATCGCGGAGAAAAGGTCGTGCTCGCCCGCATCGAAACGTCACCGGAAGATCTGCGCGGCATGATCGCAGCTGAAGGGATTCTCACCGCGCGCGGCGGCGTTTCTTCGCACGCGGCCCTGGTTGCGCGGCAGATGGGCAAAGTGTGCGTGTGCGGCGCCACTGGGATCCAGATCGACTACCACAAAGGAACACTCAGCGCGAACGGCACCACATTGAATCGAGGCGATTACATTTCCATCGACGGTACCGCCGGCGAAGTGTTTGCAGGGGAAGTCGCCACCGCACCGTCGGAGATTATTCAGGTACTCGTGGACGGCTCGCTCGATCCGAAGAAAAGCGTCACGTATCAGGAGTACGCGAAATTGATGAAATGGGCGGATGAATTCCGCTCCCTCGGCGTGCGTGCAAATGCCGATACGCCTGAGCAGGTCGAAAACGCTGTCGCATTCGGCGCGGAAGGAATTGGGCTCTGCCGCACGGAACACATGTTTTTCGAAGGCGATCGGATCGACGCGATGCGGGAAATGATTCTGGCTGGCACAAAAGACGAGCGAGCGCGAGCTCTGGCGAAACTGCTTCCGTATCAGCGCGGTGATTTTATTGGCATTTTCACTGCGCTAAATGGTTTGCCTGGAACAATCCGTTTCCTGGATCCGCCGTTGCACGAATTTCTGCCGGCCGATCACGCGCAGCAAAACGAACTGGCGAACAAACTCGACATGCCGGTTGAACAAATTTCCCGGCGCGTTCACGAATTGCACGAGTTCAATCCGATGCTGGGTCATCGCGGTTGCCGTCTTGGGATCACGTTCCCCGAGATTTCCGAAATGCAGGCCCGCGCAATCTTTGAAGCCGCCGCTGAAGTGCAAGCCAAAGGCATAAAGGTCCACCCCGAAATCATGATTCCGTTGGTGGGATTCCCGCGCGAGCTAAAGCTGCAAATCGACATTGTGCGTCGCGTGGCTGACGAAGTGGCCAAAGAACGAGGAATAAAATTCAAATATCTCGTCGGAACCATGATCGAGATCCCGCGCGCCGCGTTGCTGGCCGACCAGATCGCACGGGACGCCGAGTTTTTCAGCTTCGGCACGAACGATCTGACACAGACCACGCTGGGAATGAGTCGCGACGACTCGGGCAGTTTCCTCCCCGCGTACGCGGAACTCGACATCGTTGGCTCAAATCCATTCGCGACAATCGATCAGAAGGGGGTTGGACGTTTAATGGAAATTACTCGCGACCTCGGCCGCAAAACGCGGCCGGACATCAAACTGGGAATTTGCGGCGAACACGGCGGCGAACCAAACAGCGTAAAATTCTGTCACCGACTCGGTCTTGAGTACGTGAGTTGCAGTCCGTTCCGAATTCCCATCGCACGATTAGCGGCGGCGCAAGCAGCGCTCGAGAGTTGAAGCGCGTCTCGCGCTCCGTAGTCTCTTCCGATGCAAATGCGCGAACCAATTTTCGACGTTGATTCGTTCGCGCGCAGACACATTGGGCCGAACGAGGAAGAAGTTCGGGCGATGTTGCGCGACGTGGGTTTCGATAGCGTCGCTGCGCTCATCGACGCCACGGTTCCGAAGGACATTCGTCTCGGACGGCAACTGAATTTGCCGGAAGCGAAATCGGAAGGCGAAGCGCTGGGCGAATTACGGACGATTGCACAGAAGAACAAAATCGCGCGCTCGTTCATCGGGGCGGGCTACTACGACTGCATCACGCCGCCTGTCATTCAGCGAAACATTCTTGAAAACCCTGGCTGGTACACCGCTTATACGCCTTACCAGGCGGAAATCGCGCAAGGGCGACTCGAAGCACTGCTGAACTTCCAGCAGATGATCATAGATCTAACTGCCCTCGACATCGCAAACGCTTCAATGCTGGACGAAGCAACGGCTGCTGCTGAAGCAATGGCGCTTTGTCACGCGGTCGTTCCAAATCGGAAGACGTTCTTTGTCGATGATAATTGTCATCCCCAAACGATTGCCGTCGTTCGAAACCGCGCGAAGCCGCTCGGGATCGAGATCAAAATTGGCGATTACCCACGGTTCAAATTCGACAGCACAGTTTTCGGCGCGCTTGTTCAATATCCCGCGAGCGATGGCGCGATCTACGATTACGCCGAGTTTGTCCGAAAGGCGCACGATGCCGATGCGCTGGTGGTGGTCGCGGCAGACATTCTTGCGCTAACATTACTCAAACCGCCGGGCGAATTCGGCGCGGACGTTGCCGTCGGCAATACGCAGCGCTTTGGAGTGCCGCTGGGATTCGGCGGGCCGCACGCGGCGTACTTCGCCACGCGCGATGAATTCAAACGTCACATGCCCGGTCGACTGGTCGGCGTTTCACACGACGCTGAAGGTCGGCCTGCGTATCGCCTCGCCTTGCAAACGCGCGAGCAACACATCCGCCGCGACAAAGCGACCAGTAACATCTGTACGGCAGAGGTTCTCCTGGCCGTCATCGCGTCGATGTATGCGGTCTATCACGGCCCCAAAGGGTTGCGCGCGATCGCTGAGCGTGTTCACCGGCTAACCAGTCGACTTGCGGACGGTCTGCGCGCCCTTGGCTGCACGGTCACGCACGAGAATTTCTTCGACACGGTTCGGGTCGAAGTGGAATCGAGCGAAGTCACTTTGGACCACGCGGCCAAAGCGGGTTGCAACCTGCGCGGACTTGGACCACGCGCAGTCGGCATTTCTTTCGATGAAACGACAGCGCCACAGGACATTGAACTGCTGATGTCCATCTTCCGCGGTACGAACGTCCGTGATTTTGATGATGACAACATTGGCGAGCCGCCAATCCGCATTCCGCAATTCGCAATCCGCACTTCCGAATATCTCAGGCATCCGATCTTCAACACGCATGACACTGAAACCGAGATGCTGCGCTATTTGAAGAAGCTGGAATCGCGCGATCTGTCGTTAACGACGTCAATGATTCCGCTTGGCTCATGCACGATGAAGCTCAACGCCACCGCGGAAATGTTCCCGATCTCATGGCCTGAGATTTCCAAATTGCATCCGTTCGCTCCCAGCGAACAGGCGGCAGGCTACATGGAAATTTTCCGGCAACTGGAAGACTGGCTCGCGGAAATCACCGGTTTCGCCGCGATTTCATTGCAACCGAATGCCGGATCGCAGGGCGAATTCGCAGGTCTGTTGGCCATCCGCGAATATCATGCGTCGCGCGGAGAAGCGCATCGCAACATTTGTCTCATTCCGACATCGGCGCACGGCACAAATCCCGCCAGTGCGATAATGGCGGGATTCAAGGTTGTGTCGATCGCGTGCTTGAAAGATGGAGACATTGACCTTGCAGACCTTCGCGCGAAAGCAGATGACCACGCGCGCGATCTCGCCGCGCTCATGGTCACCTACCCATCAACGCACGGCGTATTCGAGCCGACGATTCGCGAAATTTGCGACATCGTTCACGCGCATGGCGGCCAGGTTTACATGGACGGCGCAAACTTGAATGCGCAGGTCGGTCTTTGTCGCCCCGGCGATTACGGCGCCGATGTTTGTCATCTGAACTTGCACAAGACGTTTTGCATCCCACACGGCGGCGGCGGCCCGGGTGTGGGACCGATCGGCGTCGCTAAACATCTCGCTAAATTTCTGCCGGCACGTTTTTCAATGCGCAATCGGCAATCGGCAATCGACAATGGTGTCGGTCCAGTCGCGGCAGCGCCCTGGGGAAGCGCCAGCATTCTGACCATCACGTGGATGTACATTCGCATGATGGGCGCCGCCGGGTTGAAACGCGCGAGCGAGGTGGCGATTCTCAACGCCAATTACATTGCTAAACGGATCGATCCGTACTTTCCCGTCCTTTTCAAGGGAAAGCATGGTCTCGTCGCGCACGAATGCATTGTCGACCTGCGCCAGTGGAGAAGCGCAGGCATTGAAGTCGAAGACGTGGCAAAGCGTTTGATGGATTACGGCTTTCACGCGCCAACCGTTTCGTGGCCGGTTGGCGGGACGATGATGATCGAGCCGACCGAGAGCGAACCGAAGCACGAGCTCGATCGTTTTTGCAATGCAATGATCTCCATTCACGCCGAGATGCAAGCAATCGCCAACGGAAAACAGGATAAGCAGAGCAATTTGCTTAAGAACGCACCGCACACCGCGCGACAAATAGCGTCCGACAAATGGGACCGCTCCTACTCGCGCGAACAAGCAGCTTTCCCCGCGCCGTGGACCCGCGACCACAAATTCTGGCCCGCAGTTGGCCGCATCGACAACGTCTATGGCGACAGGAATCTGTTCTGCTCTTGCCCGCCAGTGGAAGAGCTCGAGACCGGGTAGAGCACGCGAGACGCGTGCGCTACCCTTCCGGCGCTAACTCCGGGGTAACGACGCGACTGGGAACGAGGCGAAGTGCGCTGCCGTTCGTTTCCTCGGCTGACGCGGGACCGGCTTCGTGATATTCGGCATCGCTGTTCACCTGCCAGAGATCGTAAAGCTTTGCATCGGCCAGAATATTTTCCGCACACAACATCGCTGTCATCATGGCGTGGTCCTGGT
>DATDAJ010000137.1:0-4567 GCA_036525475.1 Candidatus Udaeobacter sp. | reverse complement strand
TTCAGCAGTTTGCGTTTCTCGGGATTCATTGTGGTCTCAAACAATTCCTTGGCATTCATCTCACCGAGACCCTTGAACCGTTTGATCTGCACTCCGCGACGGCCAATCTCCAAAATCTTTTGCAAGATTTCCGGAATGGAAAACAACGGATGCGAAATCGATTTCTCGCCTTCGCCTTCGATCAACTCGAAGATCGGCCGATCGCCGGTGGCGTAATGATCGACTTTCAAACCTTTGCGAGCCAGTTCGGCGATGATTTTTTCGATCGCAGCAGATTCGTGCAACTCGACTAACCTGCCGCGTCGGCGTGTTCCATCCGCTCGCACCGGCGCCTCGCTTAACGGGAGCAACTCCTGTCCGATCTCGGTGTCGAACAAATTGAGATCCAGATTTTCCTGATGAAATTTGCGCACGGCTTTCTCGTCGTGAAAATAATGCGCGCTTTCCTCGTTCCCGTCGCGCACCTTCACCAGATAATTGGGAAGCTTGGCGGACTTGGAACTGCGCTGAGCAAGGTAGGTCTCGAAATCGCCGCCGTGGCGACGCACTGCTTCGCTTAATTTTGCGAGTTTCTCAAGCGATTCGAGAATATCCTTCAGCTGTGCCGCAGTAAATTCTTTCTTGTCGGCAAGATTCTTCAGCCGTACGTCCTCTGCGCCGAGTGAAATGAGAATTTTATTCAGCCGCGCGTCGTCTTCGACATATTCCTCGCGCTTCTTTCGTTTGATCTGATAAAGCGGCGGTTGCGCGATGTAAATTTTTCCTGCACGCACCAACTCGGTCATCTGCCGGAAGAAAAACGTGAGTAGCAAAGTGCGAATGTGCGAGCCATCCACGTCGGCGTCCGTCATGATGATGATGCGGCCGTAACGGAGCCTTGCCATGTCGAACACGCCTTCGTCTTTGCCGTTGCTCTCTTCCTTCGGTTTGCCAATCCCGGCACCGATCGCTGTGACCATTGCCTGGATCTCAGCGTTTTTAAGGAACTGATCTTCGCGTGCTTTCTCAACGTTGATGAGTTTGCCGCGGATGGGAAGGATCGCCTGGTAGCGGCGATCACGTCCCTGTTTCGCCGAGCCGCCAGCTGAGTCGCCCTCGACAATGTAGAGCTCGGTGAATTCCGGATCGCGTTCAGAACAGTCAGCAAGCTTTCCTGGCAGACCACCGCCGGTGAGCGCACCTTTACGAATAGTTTCTCTCGCCTTACGGGCAGCCTCGCGCGCTCGCGCCGCGGTAAGGACCTTTTCGAAAACACGGCGCGCAATAGGCGGGTTCTTGTCGAAGTGAGTCATCAATCCGTCGTACACGGTCGAGTTCACGATTCCGTCGATCTCGGTGTTGACGAGCTTCACCTTCGTTTGCGATTCAAACCGCGGATTAGGCAGCTTAACGCTGAGAACGGCGATTAGTCCTTCGCGTACGTCGTCTCCGGAGAGGGAGGGGTCTTTGTCCTTAAGAAGGCTGTTTTGTTTTGCGTACTGATTGATTGCCCTTGTGAGCGCAGTGCGGAATCCGGTGAGATGGGTGCCGCCGTCGGGGTTCGAGATGGAATTCGCGAACGGCAAAATCTGATCGTTGTAGCTGTCGTTGTATTGAAGCACGACATCGACAAAAACCTCGTCGCGCTGCCGTGCGATCACGATCGGCTTGGGGTGCAGGACCTGTTTGTTTTCACCCAGCTGCCTAACGAACTCTTCGATTCCGTGTTTGTAAAAAAATCGCTCCTTTTTCGGCGGATCGAGACGTTCATCGGTGAGCGTGATCTCTAGACCGGGATTAAGAAAGGCCAACTCGCGCAAGCGCGCTGCCAATCGTTCGAACTTGAACTCGGTCGTGATTGTGAAAATCGTCGGATCAGGCAAGAAGGTGATGAGCGTGCCTGTGGTCTTTTTATTTTTGACCTCGCCAATTACTGTGAGCTTGTCCGTCGTTTTGCCTTTGGCGAAGGCCATATGATAGACCTTGCCTTCGCGCGAAACCTCGGCCTTAAACCATTCCGAAAGCGCGTTTGTGCACTTCGCACCGACGCCGTGAAGTCCACCAGAATACTTGTATGCGCCTTGGCCGAATTTTCCGCCGGCATGCAGATTCGTCAGCACCAACTCGATCGCCGGCATCTTCCATTTCGGATGAACATCAACCGGAATACCGCGGCCGTTGTCGCGCACCGAGATCGATCCATCGACGTGGATGACCACTTCGATTTTTGTACAAAACCCCGCGAGATGTTCATCGATCGAATTATCGAGAACTTCGTAAACTAAGTGATGCAATCCGCGTTCGTCCGGGTCTCCAATAAACATTCCCGGCCGCTTCCGGACTGCTTCGAGACCTTCGAGTTTGTCGATCTGCGCCGCGTCGTATTTTTGCGTTGAGGCGATTCCGGTACCAACGTTTTCGACCGGAATTTCCTCTTGAACTTGCGCCATAGAAATGGGGCCCGACGCCCCACATAAGAAGGATAGCCGAAAAAGGCGTCGAAACAACAAATAATCTCGTGGCTTTGAGCGGGTTGTTTGCGCTACTAATTGATCGCTTTGCCGCGGCCGAGCCCACTATATTGTGGTTCAGGCCGAAACGCTTGCTCTATTGATTATGTCGTCTTGACCAGCCGTTTCAAACTCGGAAAATAGGCTCCTCTTATGCGCCTCCAAGCTTTCTGGGAAGCACGCTGGATTTTGGGTTTTCTTACGGTGCTCGCGATCCTTTTCGGATTGTTCTCGGCGTGGGCGTTCTGGTTTTTTGTGCTGCTCCTTTTGTGCACTGTCGCGTTTTTCCGCGATCCGGACCGCGCAGCTCCGATGGATCCCAACATGATCGTCGCCGCTGCGGATGGCACAGTCATGGACATTGTGGAGTTGGATGAAAATGAAGTGCTGAAAAACAAAACGCGCCGTGTCGGAATTTTTTTGTCAATCTTCGACGTGCATACCAATCGTGCGCCCATCGATGGCCGCGTTATTTACTGTCAGCATCGGTCGGGGCTTTGCCTGGACGCGCGCCGGCCGGATTGTTCGGAGAAAAATGAATCGATGGTCTGGGCATTTCAGAATCCGCGCGTCACAATTGTTGTGCGGCAAATCACGGGCGCAATCGCAAGACGCATCGTGGCGTGGGCGAAGGTTGGCGACGAATTGAAAAAAGGCGAACGCTTCGGGATGATTCGCTTCGGCTCGCGAACGGAATTATATTTACCGGTTTCCGCCACTATTCTCGTCCAGGTAGGCGACCACGTGGCGGGCGGAGCGACTCCGATTGCGCGACTGCCTAACGAATGAACGAGCAACCATCGAAGATTTATCTGCTGCCGAATCTAATGACGGCAGGCAATCTGTTTTGTGGATTCACGGCTACGCTGAAAATTTTGGAAGGCGCTCTTTTGCAAAGTGCAAATGCCGATCTTGCCGCAGATCGCTTTCACGAAGCGATCTGGTTCATTCTCGGCGCGTTTGTCTTTGATTTTTTGGATGGAAGACTTGCGCGGCTCGGCGGCCACGAGAGTGTGTTCGGCCGCGAGTTCGACTCACTCGCCGATATTGTTTCATTTGGCCTCGCTCCGGCGCTCATGGTTTACAGGGTCGTTCTTAATGAATTTCCAAATGCCTGCTGGATCATCGCGTTCGTTTACCTGGCTTGCGGCGCGCTGCGACTGGCCCGTTTTAATTCAGCGGCGGGGCATAACGGACCCGATCGTCAGAACACCTTTACAGGTTTCCCCATACCTGCAGCTGCCGGTTTGATTGCGTCAATCACGCTGTTTCTCCTTTGGCTTGCCGAAGGTGAACACCACATCGGTAACTGGCGCTTCGTTCTACCGCCTTTATTGCTCTTTCTTTCGTTCATGATGTTTAGCCGGTTTCAATATCCGAGCTTCAAGGCGGTTAATTGGAAAACGAAGAAATCGATTCCGCGTTTCCTTGCTATCATCCTTGTTCTTATTTTGACCCTGTTGAATTACGAGTGGATGCCCGCGGTCTTGTTCCTGGCGTACTTGCTTTACGGAGTAATACGGCCATGGCTCTCGCGGGAATGGCAACGCGAAATCGAAGAAGAAATCGGCGAAGAATCGTCGGAACCGGCCGAGCAAACGCGGTGACGTGATTCAGACTATCGCGGAAGTCGACAATCTCATCGATTTAATCGCTCTAGAATTTCCGGGTCGCGAACATCTGCCCATTCGCCCGTGAGCTCGAGCGCCTTCACTTTTTTACCGGACTGAGCGAGGTCGCGGATCGCATCGGTCAATTCGTATTCGCCGCGTGGGGAGGGTTTCAATTTTGCGGTGAAATCGAAAATGCTTGGCCGAAACGCGTAAACGCCGGCGTTATACCAGGGGCTAGTTGGCTCGCCTGGTTTGGGTTTCTCGCGAAGATCCACCAGATGCATTTCGTCATCGAGAAACACAGCTCCGCCCTTACTAACGTCTTCGCCCCGCGTGACCGTCAGCATTGCTTCCACATCGTCCGGAAGATTGACCAGGCGTTTGTAATTCGCCGAAGCAATTAAAATGTCGCCATACGCCAAAATGAATGGACAATCAGTGACGAAATCGTAAGCGAGCTCCACT
>DATDAJ010000136.1:0-2936 GCA_036525475.1 Candidatus Udaeobacter sp. | reverse complement strand
TAAAGGAATTCTTTCAAAAGCGCGGCGCCAAGATCGACGAGCAGAAGGTTATCCTTAACCCGAGCCATCCCGCGCCTGTTTCAACTTCGTCAACTGCGCGGTAAGATCGGCGACGCGCCGCCGGTGCTCCTCGACTACTGCCGCTGGAGCTCGCTCCACGAACGCGTTGTTTTGCAATTTTGCCTCAACGGTTCGCGCTTCCTCAGCAATTCTCGCGATTTCCTTGTCCAACCGCTCCCGTTCGCTCGCCTGGTCCGCAGCGGCGATCGCGAGAAAAAGTTCGCCTAATGGAGTGACTGCTACTGGAGTGCCAGCCGGCGCCGTGTATTTAGGGTCGAGCGTTAGCTCCTGGGCATTTAACAATCGGCTGAGGGTCGGAATTTGCTCAGAAATCGTTTTATCGTTCGTCCGTAAAATAAATCGTATCTTTCTGTTAGACGGTAACTTCGATGCCGATCTTAGGTTACGACCGGCTTGAACGGTTGCGTAGATGCTTGATACGAGTCTCCGCCTATCGGCAACGTCGGCTACCGCGTCCAACGCAAGCTTGTCGGGCGGGGCCGCGAACTGAATCCACCCTTTTCCCAAACCCAATAACGACCAAATCTCCTCAGTTAAATGTGGCATGAAGGGATGCAGCAGCCGCAATGTCGCCGAGAGCACAAGATCCATCACTGCCAGGGCCGATCTCTTTTTCGCTTCATCCTCGCTAAAGATGTCAGTCTTAGCCGCTTCAACAAACCAGTCGCAGTAATCGCTCCAGACAAAATTATAGAGGTGTTGGGCGACCTGGTTGAAGTGATACTCGCGATATGCCGATTCGATTGCATCGATTGTCTCATTCAAACGAGCGAGCACTTCGACGGCAAAAATCGACAGAGTAGCGTAAGCCTCCGGCTTGCTCGCAAGCGGGACGCTCGCGCTACCCTGCATCTGGCGAAATCGTGCAACGTTCCAGAGTTTCGTCGCAAAGTTTCGGCCTTCCTCGATTTGTCGTTCGTCGAACCGAATGTCCTGTCCCGTAGGCGCGATACGCATCAGACCAAATCGCAAACCGTCGGCGCCGTACTTGTCGATCAACTCGAGCGGATCAGGCGAATTGCCGAGCGACTTTGACATTTTGCGACCCTGGCTGTCGCGGACAATGCTGGTGAAGAAAACGTGGTGAAACGGAATGTTGTCTTCAATCTTGCTGGATTTCGCCGGCTTGAACTCGAGCCCGGCGATGATCATGCGCGCAACCCAGAAGAAAATGATGTCCGCCGCGGTTACGAGCACACTGGTCGGATAGAATTTCTTTCGCGTCTGCGGGTCCATCGTTTCGTAGGCCCACAGCCACGATGAAAACCAAGTGTCGACCGTGTCCTCATCCTGGATCCAGTTCTCGGGATCGGGCGGGGGCTCGGTGCCGACGTAGATTTTCTCGCTCCTTTGGGATTTGGAACTCGGGGCTTGAGATTTCCGGTACCAGGCCGGTATACGGTGTCCCCACCACACCTGACGGCTGATGCACCAGTCGCGAATGTTCTCCAGCCATTGCGCGTAAACCTTTTCCCAGTGCGCTGGAAAGAAACGGATGAGATGATCACGGACGACTGCGAGCGCTTCTTTTGTTTTCGGGTAACGCAGGAACCATTGCTCACTGATGCGCGGCTCGATGGGCACGTCGCTGCGGTCGCTGAACCCAATGTTGTTCTCATATGGCTCGGCTTTGGCCAGAAGTCCCCTCGCCTGCAACAGCTCTGCGGCTTTTTTCCGCGCCTCGAAACGCTCCAGTCCGTGCAACTCCAGAACCGCAGGGCAATCGACACGGCCAGCAGGAGTTAAAACGTCGATGATAGGCAGGTCATGACGCTGGCCGATTTCAAAATCCAGAGTGTCGTGTGCTGGGGTAACCTTTAGAACACCCGTCCCAAACTCCGGATCGATTGCTTCGTCGGCAATGACTGGAATTTTCTCCCGTGCAAGCGGACGCCAGGCATGTTTGCCTAACAAGTCGACGTATCGCCTGTCGCCAGGATGAAACGCCATCGCTGTATCGGCCATGATCGTTTCCGGCCTCGTCGTTGCGACTTCGAGAAAGCGGCCCGGTTCCTCCACAATCTCGTAGCGAACGAAATACAAATATCCTTTCTGCGGTTTGCTAATCACCTCCTCGTCGGAAACCGCAGTTTGCGCCGCAGGATCCCAATTGATCATGCGGCGACCGCGATAGATCAGGCCTTTATTGTAAAGATCGACAAAGATTTTTTGGACAGCAGCAGCATAAGCGTCATCAAGCGTATAACGCTGACGCGACCAATCGCACGAGCAGCCGAGCCGCTTAAGCTGTTCAATGATGATGCCGCCGTGCTTGTCCTGCCATTCCAGCACTCGCCGCAGAAATTCTTCGCGACCGAGATCGTGGCGTGTTTTGTTTTCGGTCCTGCGCAGATATTTCTCTACAGCGGTCTGAGTTCCGATTCCCGCATGATCCATTCCCGGCAACCAAAGAACTTCGAATCCCTGCATCCGTGCGCGGCGTGCGAGAATGTCCTGGATGGTGTTGTTCAAAACATGGCCGAGCGTAAGCATGCCCGTGATGTTCGGTGGCGGCATCACGATCGAAAACGCCGGCTTCGAGGACTCCGGATTTGCCACGAAATCGCGATTCTCCAGCCAACGTTGATACCACTTCGGTTCAACGGCTTTCGGATCGTACCTCGTGGGAAGTTCAGCCATCGCGATCAATCATCCGAAAGTGGAGCGCGTTTGCAAATCAGCGGCGCGCCCGGCGGCCGAGTCCTACCGTGTGCTTGCATCGCGATGCCCTAACCGCCACCTTCCCGCTGCATGAGCAATCCGCGACCGATCGGTGTTTTTGATTCCGGGATTGGCGGGCTAACCGTGGTCAAGGCGCTCCGCGATCGGCTGCCGAACGAAACAATCGTTTACCT
>DATDAJ010000135.1:0-3553 GCA_036525475.1 Candidatus Udaeobacter sp. | reverse complement strand
TCATATCGGTGAATGTTTACTTTGCTGGAGCATCATCGCAAACCAGAGTTCCCACGGTTCGCCCCAGCACGGCGTCGCGCAGGATTCCGGGCTTGTACATGTTGAACACAACGATCGGGATTTTGTTGTCCATGCAGAGACTGAACGCGGTCGAATCCATGATCTGGAGACGCTTTGTGAGCGCTTCGGTGAACGTGAGGCGATCGTAACGGCGCGCATCCGGAAATTTGTTTGGGTCGCGATCATAAACGCCATCAACCTTTGTGGCTTTCAGGATCACGTCGGCGCGAATCTCGCTCGCGCGCAGTGCTGCTGTCGTGTCTGTGGAAAAATAAGGGTTACCGGTGCCCGCCGCAAAAATAACAACTCTGCCCAGCTCAAGATGGCGAACGGCACGGCCGAGGATGAATGGCTCCGCCACATTTTTCATTTCAATCGCGGTTTGAACACGGGCCTCGACGCCGATTTGCTCGAGTATGCTTCGTAACGCGAGGGCGTTAATGACTGTGGCAAGCATTCCCATGTAATCCGCGGTGGTGCGATCCATTCCGCGATCCGCCGCAGAAAGACCGCGCCAGATGTTGCCGCCGCCGATCACCACGGCCACTTCCACGCCGAGATCGCGCACTTCTTTCATGCGCTCGGCGATCGCGCGCACGACGGTAGGCGAAATATTGTCGCGCCCACCGTGCTCATGCATTGCTTCGCCGCTCAGCTTGAGCACGATGCGTTCATAGACTGGCGTTTCTGGTTCCATGGCAGCGGACGAATATCCAAACAGAAGATAGCCACGTTTGAAAAGCAAAATGCGTAGGATCGACAACATCCCAGTCGGTAGGGCGGGCAGTCCTCTGCACGCCGTACATTACGATTCGCGGCGCACACGGAGTGACGCGCCCTACCAAGCGAAACCTTTTGGGGTCGAAATCAATCCGGTCTCTGAATGAGTGCGCGGTGCCCACGCAGGAATTCAGCAACGCTCATTCGCCGTTTTCCTTCAAGTTGCACTTCGGCGAGGGAAAGTGCGCCTCTGCCAGTGGCAACGATCAGGCCTTTGTCGCTACGCAAAATTTCTCCGGGTTGGCCATTGAGGCCGACAACTGATGCCGAAAAGATCTTGAGATTTTGACGATCAAGTTTCATGAACGCGCCGGGCCACGGATTGTAGGCGCGAATGTTTCTCTCAATCGCTTCGGCTGATTCGGACCAATCGATCTGGCCGTGTTCACGTTTCAGTTTTGGGGCATAAGTCGCGCGTGCATTATCCTGGGGAATTCGCGGCGCATTGCCGGTCGCAAGGAGTCGCAAAGACTCACGCAAAGCCTCGGGAGCAATCTGCGCCAGGCGATCATGCAGTGCTCCACCGGTGTCGTTAGGCTGGATTTCGACATTGCGCTGTAACAGGATATCGCCAGTGTCGAGTCCTTCGTCCATGTACATGACAGTGATGCCGGTCTCGCAATCACATGCCGCGATTGCGGCTTGAATGGGTGCTGCGCCCCGCCAGCGGGGAAGAAGCGAGGCGTGTAGATTCAGACAGGCGAGGCGTGGAATCTCGAGCACATCACGAGGGAGGATTTGGCCGTAGGCAACGACGACAATCACGTCGGGCTTCGCCCCGCGGATCTTTTTAATGATCTGCGGATCTTTGATTCTTACGGGTTGGAAGATCGGCGTGCTCGGCGGTGGCGCCCTACCAATCAATGCCTTTTTTATCGGCGGCGGTTGAATGCTCTGCTCGCGTCCTACCGGCTTATCCGGTTGGGTGACGACCGCGACGACTTCGTGCTCGGAATGTAGTAATGCTCGTAGCGTCGGCACGCCGATTTCGCCCGTGCCGATAAAGACAATCCGCATGCTTCGAGAAGCCATCTCATCAATGGTAGGGACGGACTGCCGAGCCGTCCATCCCTGTGGCGCGTTGGGAATCTAGCGAAGCCGAACAGACACCGGCGCCCGACGTGTTCGGCCAGCCATCGCTTGTGCCATCGCTTGTGCCATCATCTTCTCGCCAGCCGTTACTTCACGCCGGCCTACTGACGAACCGCACTCGGTGCAGAGATAATCGAAGATCTCGCGGTCAGACAGTACTAACAAAAGGCGCTCGCGGACCGGCATCGCGGCTTTGCACTTTTCGCAATAAAGACTCGAGGCAGTGAAATTCTCAAACTGCTGTTGGTTCATATGCGCCGTCGTTCACGCTCTTCAAGATATCGAGCAGAACTTTCACGGGCGACTGAATGGCGTCAACCACGGTGACCAGCTCTTTTGAATAGAATGACAGCACTGGCCTTGATTCTTTCTCATAAATATCAAGACGACGTTGGATGACTTCCTCGTTTGCGTCGTCGAGACGATTCTCTTTCAGAGCGCGCTTCTTGAGCCGGTAAAACAGTGTTTCACGATCGGGGCATGCAAGATGGAACACCTTCTTCACATCGATCATTTCGCTCATGATCCTGGCCTGACCTACGTTTCGGGGGATCCCGTCCAGTACGAGCGTGTCGATGTCCGGCTTGAACTTGTGCGCTTCTACGGCCGAATCGATCGCCTCCCGCCACAGCTCCACCGTGATATCGTCCGGAACGAGCTGGCCTTTGCTCGAATATTCAAGGAAGGCTTTGCCTACTTTTGTGCGCGTGTCGATGGAACGGAATACGTCGCCACAAGCGCAATGATAGTAACGCGGGATCGTGCCGAGGGTCTTGCCCTGCGTGCCTTTGCCGCTGCCAGGCGCGCCAAAAAGGATGAAAGTGTTATATCTCATCATGGCGAAACCTCGCTTATACCGCGAAGGGAACCGGCAGAGCAAGCACCGTCATTCCGAGCGAAGTCGAGGCTGCAACGCCGCCGCCGAAGAAGGCGAGGCCAGGCTTTCCATCCCGTGGAGTTACCGCTCGATATTTCAACGGGATCTTTCGACCCGAAAAACTTTCGGAGCTCAAGATGACGAAGCGGTCACGCCGGGATCTACATTCACCCGTCTCCCGCCGCGATCGAAGCGCACGTTCCCGTCAATCAGAGCAAAAATTGTGTAATCGCGACCGAGCCCGACGTTTCTTCCCGGCAAAAATTTTGTGCCGCGCTGGCGCACAATGATGTTGCCTGCTACAACTACCTCGCTGCCGAATTTTTTCACACCCAGCCGTTTGCTGACGCTGTCGCGCCCGTTTTTAACGCTGCCTTGTCCTTTTTTATGAGCCATGACGGAAGTTTGATGTTTGAGGGTTGATGTTCGATCTACTCTGATTTTTTCGTGGCGGTTTTCTTGGATCCAACATCGATTGTCTTGATCTTTACACGCGTCAATTTGCGCCGGTGGCCGACAGTCCGGTGATAACCTTTGCGCCGCTTGTATTTGAACGCGACGACTTTCTTGTCCTTGCGTTGCTCGACAACTTCAGCGGTCACCTTGGCTCCGGAAATCACTGGGTTTCCGTGACTCACGTCTTTTCCGTCGGCAAACAGTAGTACATCACCAAACGTGGCAGTTTTGCCCGGTTCGACGTCGAGAAGATCGACATCGATAGTGTCACCTTCCGCGACGCGAAAT
>DATDAJ010000134.1:0-2095 GCA_036525475.1 Candidatus Udaeobacter sp. | reverse complement strand
GAAGCCTATCGGCGCTTGCGTAACACGGCGCGTTTTTTGATCAGTAATCTCTACGATTTCGAGCCGGATAAAGACGCCATTCAAACTGCTCAACTCGACGAAATGGATCGCTGGATTCTGCAGCGGACACAAAATGTGCTCAGTCGCTGCCGCGAAGCTTACGACAATTACGAATTCCACGCGGTGTATCATACGCTCAATAATTTTTGCAGCGTCGATTTAAGTGCGCAATATCTCGACATCGTCAAAGACCGGTTGTATTGCGAAGGCACAAAATCGCAAACCCGCCGCGCCGCGCAGACGACGCTCTATCGGATTCTCGACACCTTGGTCCATCTGATGGCGCCCATTTTGTCTTTTACGGCGGAAGAGATTTGGAACTACATGCCGGACAAAGAGCGGCGCGCCGGAAGTGTTTTTCTCTCGCGCATTCCCGAGCCCGATGCCAGTCTCGGTGATCCGCAGCTGGCGGACAAATGGGATCGTATCTTCAAAGAACGGAGCGAGGTGCTCAAGGCTTTAGAACAAGCCCGCGCCGCGGGAATCATCGGCCATTCGCTCGATGCCAAAGTCTCGTTCGAATCGCGCAACGGCGATCGCAGCTCGATTTTAAGAGACCTGGTTCTAGCTGATCGCGATCGATTACAGGATCTTTTGATTGTTTCACAAGCGGATATCCTTGGTGATTCTCTGGGCGCCGCCGGAGTCGAGGCATCGGTGTACGAAGCGAGTCAACTCAATTGCCGGATCCTGGTGCGCAAAGCGGACGGCGCGAAATGCGCGCGCTGCTGGAAATACGACCGGGCAGTGGGCAAAGATCAAACCCATCCGACCGTTTGCGCCCGTTGCGCGTCGGTGCTCAATGCCGGAGAAGCGGCTTGAGTGCAAAAAAATGGCAGCTCGTCGGCACGTGGTTGATTTTGATTGTTGTTCTGGATCAGCTGACCAAGATCATCGTCGACCGCGCGATACCGCTGCACCACTCGATCCCGATCCTCGATGGCTTGTTCAGCCTGACTTACGTGCGCAATACCGGCGCCGCGTTCGGCATCTTCGCCGGCAGCCATGAAGCTTTTCGCTTGCCCTTCCTGGTGCTGGTTTCCCTTCTTGCCATCGGTTTCATCATCGTCATGCTGCGGCGCCTGCGCGAGCAAGAAACCGGGCTGATAACCGCGCTCGCGTTTATTCTCGGCGGGGCCATCGGAAATCTGATCGATCGAGTTCTGCATGGCGAAGTAATCGATTTTTTGGATTTCTACTGGTCGAACTATCACTGGCCGGCATTCAATCTCGCCGACAGCTTCATCACCGTCGGTGTCGTGATTACGATTTTTTATTTAATGAAAGCGAAAGGCGAAGATCCTTTCGCTCCCGCCTAGCTTTCCTGTTTCAAGGCAACTATCGTCGCGCCCCAGCTGCCGACCTCAAGCGGCGCGTCATGAAATGAATCGACGCCGGGATGTTTTTGCAACAGCGAACGCACGATATTGCGCTGAACTCCTTTGCCTTTGCCGTGGATCAAGCGCACTTCACGATAACCAGCCTGTTGGCATTGCTTGAGATATTCTTCGACGACGCTCGGAATGTCTTTGGGCTGAAAGGGATGGAGATCAAGAGCGTCGGCCAGCGGAATGGTCACGGGTTCGCCGAAGGGAGAAGCCGTATCGCCAGCAGAGCCATCTCTTTCTTTTTCCCGGTCGCGCTGCGCCATAAAAAAGAGGGCAAGAAACTGTTCTTGCCCTCCGTCAGTGTTAATCGGAATCTAGCGTTTCAGCTAATCCCAACGTTTGTCGCCTTGCAAACGGCCGCCGGCTTTTGCCAGCGCAGCCTGGACGATCGAAACGTCAACGAGTTTTTCGTAGCTTGGCTTATCAGCTGCTTTGATCGTGCCTAACTCTACTTGCTTGTTGACCGTCCACTCGACCATATCTTTGGGTAGACCTTCGTTTACCGGCCAGGCCCCGGCGTTCGCTAAGATGTCGTACGTTTGCGCCACGGCGTCGCCATCCTGCTGCGTGTACTTGGTGGCGATCTCAACCACCTTCGCTTTGTTGTTGTAAATGTAACGGTTTGCTTTAATCAACGCGGCCATAAT
>DATDAJ010000133.1:0-8539 GCA_036525475.1 Candidatus Udaeobacter sp. | reverse complement strand
CGCTCGAAACGTTCATATGATCGACATTGCCAACCTGGCCAATGGTCGCGAAGCAGTTCCCGTGAATTCGACGAATTTCGCCCGAAGGCATTTTCACCAGCGCATATCCAGCTTCCAGTGCAGTAAGCGTCGCCTGTTGCCCCGCGCTGCGCGCGACCTGGCCGCCGCGTCCCGGAGTCAATTCAATGTTGTGAACACTTGTGCCTAGAGGAATCGCACGTAGCGGCAGCGAATTCCCCAAATCAGGCGCGACATCATTTCCGGCATTCACAGTCGCTCCGACTTGAAGTCCATTCGGCGCGAGAATGTAGCTCAGTTCGCCATCGGCATATTTGATGAGAGCAATGCGCGCCGAGCGATTCGGGTCGTACTCAATCCCTATCACTTCCGCCGCGACACCGTACTTGCGCCGTTTAAAATCGACTTTGCGATACTTGTGCTTGTGACCGCCACCGATATGTCGCGATGTCAGCCGACCGCGGTTGTTGCGACCGCCGCTCCTTTTCTTCGGCTGAAGAAGACTCTTTTCAGGGCGCCACTTCGTAATTTCATCGAATGCAGGCAGCGACTTGAAACGCTGCGTCGGCGTTAGTGGGCGAAATTCTTTGAGTGCCATAACCCTCGCGATCAGACCAGTTCGATCTTATCGCCCTCCTTTAACGTCACTATCGCTTTCTTCCACCGCGGGCGACGTCCAAGAGGCCCGCGCAAGCGTTTCTCTTTGCCAGCGTAATTACACGTGTTCACATTCACGACCGTTTTCTGAAACAGCCGTTCGATTGCGTTCTTGATCTGAATCTTGTTCGCCTTTGGGCTGACGCGAAAGACGTACTTATTCTGCTTCTCGCTCATCAGCGTTGACTTCTCAGTCAGCGAGGCAGTCTTAATAATATCGTGCTCGTTCATCGCGTTCTCTCCGCCAGTTTTTCCAAGGCCTTCTGGGTAACGAGAATTTTCTGGAACGCGAGCAACTGCTCCGTGTTGACATCCGCCGCAGTGGAAAGTTTCACAGGCTTTACGTTGCGGGCGGATTTGTAGGTTTTCTCGTCAAACGAATCGGAAACGATAAGCACCCTCTTGGCATCAGTCTGTTTTTTGAGAAAATCGATGAACGCCTTGGTCTTCAGCTCCGACACAACAAACTTGTCGATGGTCAAAACATCCCCGGCGTTGATGCGTTCGCTCAGCGCTTTTCGAAAAGCGAGTCGACGAACGGATTTTCCAACTTTCTTCGAATAATCGCGCGACTTCGGGCCAAAAACGACGCCGCCACCTCGCCAAATCGGCGATGATTTGTAACCGGCTCGGGCACGACCGGTCCCTTTTTGCCGCCATGGCTTTGCCCCGGACAAATCTACTTCGGCCTTGCTCTTCGTGTTGGCGGAACCAGAACGCCGCGCCGCGCGCATCGCCACTACCGCATCGTGCACAGCTTGCGTACCGCGACCATCCTCGATCAGGTCGATCTTTGCTTCTTTCGCTGCGGCCTTACTTAAAACTTTCGCGCTCATTTCTTCTGCGCCATTTCACGTAGGGTTTTCGGCTTTTTCGCCTTCTCTTCTTCCTCATGCTTTCGGTGCTCAGCATGTAAGGCCAGTAAGTGTTCGGGATGTTTGATGGCCGGTCGCACGATCACATAACTGCCGTTCGCTCCCGGCACAGCACCGCTTATCAAAATAATTTTTTCCGCTTCGCGCACCTGCATGACCTGTAGATTTTGCACCGTTACGCGCCGATCGCCCATGTGACCGGGCATCCCCTGGTTCTTCCAAATGCGTCCCGGCGTAGAACGATTGCCAACCGCGCCGATGCGCCGGTGCGTCTTCGAACCGTGCGCGGCGCCCTGCCCCGCGAAGTTGTGCTTCTTCATCACGCCCTGAAAACCTTTGCCTTTCGAGCGGCCGATAACATCGACGAAGTCGCCCGGCTGAAATTGCGTAACACTCAAGTTGACGTCCCCTTCGGGAAGGTCGTTTTGCAGACGAAATTCGCGCACCAATCGCTGCGGCTCGACGCCGGCCTTCTTGAATTCACCGACCAATGCCTTCGACACGCGCGATTCCTTTTGGACGCCGAACCCGATCTGCACCGCCGAATAACCTTCGTTGTCTTCGGTCAGACGGCGCAACAAAACATTATCGCCGGCCACGATCACAGTCACCGGACACAGTCGGCCCTTCTCGTCGTAAACGCTGGTCATACCAATTTTTTGTCCTAGAAGTCCGATGCTCATGACTATGCAATCGCAAATGTTTCAGAGGCGCCTCCGGTTAGATTTTAATCGTAATGTCAACGCCCGCGGGCAGATTCAGTTTCTTCAATTCGTCCACTGTCTTTGCGGTTGGCTCGATGATGTCCAGCAACCGTTTGTGAGTGCGAATTTCAAATTGCTCCATCGATTTTTTGTCCACGTGCGGTGAACGATTCACCGTGAACTTTTCGATCAATGTCGGCAGCGGAATCGGCCCAGCCACACGCGCGCCCGTTCGTTTGGCAGTATCCACGATCTCAATCGCGGATTGGTCCAGCATGCGGTGATCGAACGCCTTCAGGCGAATGCGGATGCGCTGGCCATTACTCATTTCGCCTCCTTTTGATCAAGAATCGCCGCGACCAGGTTCGCCGGGACGGGCTCAAAGGACGACGGCTCCATCGAATAACTCGAGCGGCCTTTCGACAACGACCGGATGGCCGTTGCGTACCCAAATAATTCCGCCAGCGGCACCAACGCGTGAATGATCACCATGTTGCCGCGCGTCTCGATGCTGTTGATGGCACCACGCCGCCGGCTCAAGTCGCCGCAAATATCACCCTGATATTCTTCCGGCGTGATGTTCTCGACCTTCATGATCGGCTCCAACAGGATTGGTTTGCCCTGCCTGAAGCCGTCTTTCATCGCGAAAATCGACGCCATCTTAAATGCGAGCTCGTTGGAATCGACTTCGTGGAACGAGCCGTAAACGATGTCCACTTCCACATCGACAACGGGATAACCGCCCAGTACGCCGTTGAGCACCGCTTCGTCGATGCCCTTCTTCACCGCCGGGATGTATTCCCTCGGAATAACGCCTCCCACGATCTTGTTCTCGACTGTGAGACCGTTGCCGCGCGCGCCGGGACGCACGTCCACTTCCACGTGCCCATACTGACCGCGACCCCCTGATTGCTTAATCAATTTGCCAACGCCATGGGCGCTGGCGGTGATGGTTTCGCGGTACGCGATCTGCGGTTTGCCGGCGTTCGCGTCCACTTTGAATTCTCGGAACATCCGGTCACGAATGATTTCCAAGTGCAACTCGCCCATGCCGGCGATGATGGTCTGGCCGGTATCTTCGTGTGTATAAACGCGAAACGTCGGGTCTTCTTCGGCAAGCCGTTGCAACGCGGTAGCCATTTTTTCCTGGTCCAATTTCGTCTTTGGCTCAATCGCCATTGAAATAACTGGATCGGGGAATGATGGCGGTTCGAGAAGGATCGGATGGTCCTCGTCGCAGAGCGTGTCACCAGTCGTGATATTTTTAATTCCGACAATCGCGGCGATATCGCCCGAGTAACACGTCTCGATGTCTTCGCGTTTGTCCGCCTGGATCTGAATTAAACGCGAAATCCGCTCACGTTTGTTCGTGCGCGGATTGTAAACAGTGTCGCCTTTGCTGAGGGTGCCGGAATAAACGCGGAAGAACACCAGTTTCCCGACAAATGGATCGCTCCACAGCTTGAACGCGATGGAACAGAACTCGCCGTTGTCATCGGTCATCGCTTCCATTGGCTCGCCCGTGTCGGGGTTCTGGCCTTTGGCGGGCGGAATGTCGAGCGGGCTCGGCAGATAATCGATAACCGCGTCGACCAAATATTGGATACCGATATTCTTGAGAGCTGAGCCGCCAATGACCGGCACGAATTTATTCGCGATCGTCTGGCGACGAATGCCCGCCTTCAACAATTCCGGCGTGACTTCGCGCTCTTCGAGCACTGCCTCCGCGACTTCGTCGTCGAGATTTGAAACCTGTTGGATTAGTTCGTTGCGCGCCTTCTCAACTGCGCCCAAGTGCTCCTTTGGCACATCGGTCACTTCATAGGTCGATCCAAGCTGATCGTTGTCAGAATAAATAATCGCCTTCTTGTTGATGACGTCCAGTTGACCCCGCAGCTGATCTTCCCTTCCCAGCGGCAGTAAAACCGGCCAGGCATTTGCGCCGAGTTTTTTATGGATGCTGTCGACCGACATTTCGAAGTCTGCGCCGACGCGATCCATCTTATTGATGAACGCCAGACGCGGCACGTCGTACTTGGTCGCCTGACGCCAGACCGTTTCGGATTGCGGCTGCACGCCGGCTACACCGTCGAAAACTGCGATCGCGCCATCGAGCACGCGGAGTGAACGCTCCACTTCAGCGGTAAAATCGACGTGACCCGGCGTGTCAATGATATTGACGCGCTCCTTGACCCCTTCGAACATCTTGTAAACGCCTTCTTCTTTGCGCTGTGACCAAGTGCACGTTGTCGCGGCCGACGTGATGGTGATCCCACGTTCCCGTTCCTGCTCCATCCAATCGGTCACGGTTGTGCCCTCGTGCACCTCCCCCATTTTGTGGATCATGCCGGTGTAAAAGAGAACGCGCTCGGTAATCGTTGTTTTGCCGGCGTCGATATGCGCTGCGATCCCGATGTTCCGCGTTCGTTCCAGCGGAAACTTGCGATCCGGCGAGTTTGGATTCTTCGCCGCAGTCTTCTTTTGTTCCATTGTCGCCGTCGCCATAATTGTCACCACCTGAAATGCGCAAACGCGCGGTTCGCCTGCGCCATTTTATGTGTGTCGTCGCGTTTTTTGATCGCGTTCCCCTGGCCCGCAGCGGCGTCTTTGAGTTCTTGCGCCAGCGCGTCGGCCAGCTTCAGGCCCTTGCGGCCGTCGGCAAATTTCACGATCCAGCGAGTGGCTAGTGAGATTTGCCGCGCGGGCGTCACTTCCATCGGCACCTGATAAGTTGCGCCGCCAACCCGGCGGGAACGCACCTCCAGCCGCGGACGCACGTTTTCGATTGCTTTGTTTACGATCTCCAGCGGATCGACCGAATCAGAGCCTTCGCGCGACTTATCGATCGCGGTGTACACGACGCGTTCGGCGAGCGATTTCTTGCCCCGCTCCATTACTGTCGTGATGAGACGGGCTACCGCCTGACTCCCATATCGGGAATCGACGTGCTCCTCTTTTTTGTGAACTCTCCTCCGCCGCGACATTATCGATGGTCCGTTTCAAATTTGATTGTTTTACTTGGCCGCTGCCGGCGCTGCTTTCGCCGCGCCGCCTCCACCGGCCGCCCCGCCCTTCGGCCGCTTCGCTCCGTACTTGGAGCGACCGCGCCGCCGCCCATCCACACCAAGCGCGTCAAGCGTTCCGCGCACAATGTGATAACGCACGCCGGGCAAATCCTTCACTCGTCCGCCGCGCACGAGCACGATGGAGTGCTCCTGCAAATTGTGTCCCTCGCCCGGAATGTAGGCAATCACTTCCTGGCCATTCGTCAACCGTACTTTCGCCACTTTGCGTAGCGCAGAGTTCGGCTTCTTCGGCGTACGCGTCATCACCTGCACGCACACACCGCGCCGCTGCGGACAACCCGCCAGCGCCGGTGACTTCGATTTCACCGACACCTTCTGGCGTCCTTTGCGAATCAGCTGATTGATCGTGGGCATTTTCCAAATCCTAAACGTAAAGCGCCGCCAAAGATCGTTACTCCGGGCGACAAAAAACCCGCTTCAGGCCGCGCAATAACTCTCTCACGCTCCTGATGCGGTAAGCGCCGAATATAGAGGCAAGATCCTGATCTGCAAAAAATATTTTGGCCTTCAATTGTCATTCCTAGCGAAGTCGAGGAACCTCTAATGTCACATGCAGAATGACTTTCAACTCCTCGCAAGCGATCAACATTCAAAGGCCCGACGCGGACGATTAAAAACTGCGCATGGCATGATCGATACGCCCGCGTTTATGCCGGTGGGAACACAAGGCAGCGTGAAGGGCGTGAGTCCGCGCGAACTCCGCGAGCTGAATGCGCAGATTATTCTAGGAAACACCTACCACTTGTTCGTTAGGCCTGGACTCGACGTCATCAAGTATTTTGGCGGCCTGCACAATTTCATGAGTTGGGATGGGCCGATTCTCACCGACAGCGGCGGGTATCAGATTTTCTCGCTCGTGAAGTTGCGCAAAATCACCGAGGAAGGAGTGGAATTCCAAAATCACATCGACGGTGCGCGAGCATTCATTTCTCCGGAGATCGCAATGGAAATCCAAGCCGCGCTCGGCAGCGACATTGCGATGGTGCTCGATGAATGCGTTCCGTATCCGTGCGAGTACGATTACGCGGCGAAGAGCGCTGAGCTGACGGCGCGGTGGGCAAAGAGATGCCGGCAGTGGAAAGAAGAAAACGCCGAACGCCCAACGCCCAACGCCCAACGCCCAACTGAAGAGTCAGAAATCAGCAATCAGCAATCAGCAATCGATTGCCAGCTCTTCTTCGGAATAATTCAAGGGGGAACATTCGACGATCTGCGGAAGCAAAGCGCGCAACAAATTGTCGATCTCAATTTCGACGGCTACGCGATTGGCGGGGTAAGCGTGGGCGAGCCAGAGGAGGAAATGATGCGTGCGGTTGAATCGGCGGAACCATTTTTGCCTGCGGACAGGCCGCATTACGCAATGGGGCTCGGCACGCCACCGCAAATGTTGGAAATGGTCGCGCGGGGGATGGACATGTTCGATTGCGTGCTGCCGACGCGCCTCGCCCGAAATGGAACGGCATTCACAGCCGCAGGCACGCTCAATTTAAAGAACGCGGAGTTCGCGCTGGACAAAAGGCCCATTGAAGAAAACTGCGCGTGTCCCGCCTGCCGGGAGTTCACGCGCGGCTACATTCGCCATCTCATAAAGGCGGAGGAAATTCTCGGGCTTCGCCTGATCACGCTGCACAATTTGCATTTTTATTTGAACCTGATGAGCCAGGCGCGCACAGAGATCGAAGGCGGGACATTCAATCAGTTCCGTAACGGATTCGTAGCAGAATACAAAACGAGGATCGCCTGATTAAAGCGTCTAACAAATCGTCATTCCGAGCGGAGTCGAGGCTGCAACGCAGCGGACGAAGTCCGCGCGGCCAGGCTTTCAATCCCGCGGCAGAGCTCTCAGGTAATGCGGGATGTCTTGACTTCGCTCAACATGACAGAACCGTTATTCTTCGCCAGCTGCGCGTAATGCAGCGCGAAAATCCGACACGAAATGCTTGTATTCGCGTTCGCGCGATTCCTCGTCGGGTTGGCGAAGAAGCGATGATGGATGAACAGTGGCGAGCACCCTTGGCGCCAGCTTCGAGGACAACACCTTGCCGCGCTCGCGCGTCACGCGGAATCCCGGGCCAAACATGGCTTGTGCCGCCGTCGCACCCATTGCTACGACGAGGTTGGGCTTAACGATCCGCAGTTCCGCTTCCAGCCAGGGACGGCACGCTGCGATTTCGCGCGAGTTAGGCTTCTGATGAATCCGCCGTTTGCCACGAGGTTCCCACTTAAAATGTTTCACCGCGTTGGTCACGTAAACCTGCGATCGATCGATTCCAGCATCCGCGAGCGCGCGATCCATGATTTTCCCAGCCGGACCAACGAATGGTTTGCCCGTGACATCTTCGTAATCGCCCGGCTGTTCGCCAATCAGCATCATCGCTGCGCGCTTCGGCCCTTCACCAAAAACAGTTTGGGTCGCTCGTTTGTACAAATGACATGCAGTGCAATGAGCTGCTGCTTCCCGCATCGTGGCCAGACTTGATGTATCCGGCGGCTGCGCCGGTCGCGCGTATTCCTCTTCGACCTTTCGCATCTTTAATAAAGGAATCGAAAATCATCTACATTGCAGTTGCAGTGCCGCAGGCCATAGAACCCTATGCAGGTTGAAACGAAACGACTCATCCTGCGTTCCTTCCGCGAAGAAGATGTCGATGCGATGGGGCAATTATTCGCAAATCCTGATTTTATGCGTTTCTCGTTAGGCGCTTTCACCGAACGAAAAAAGACCGTTGATTTCATCGAGAAGGTGATGGGTTGGGATCTCGCCGGTTTGCCGTCGCAGTTTGCTGTCGTGTTGCGTGGGGACGCCGCTGTCATTGGTTACTGCGGTTTCCACCATCATCCTGAAGTGCCGGGAGAGATCGAGATCGGGTATCGATTGCATCCCGATTACTGGAACCGCGGCCTCATCACTGAAGCCGCACGCGCTGTGCGCGATCACGCCTTTGCGGATTTAAAACTGCCGCGAGCGATTTCGCTGATTCATCCGGAAAATATCCCGTCACGTCGCGTGGCGGAGAAAAATGGAATGAAGATCGAAAAAGAAATTACGTTTCGCGGTTTTCCGACGCTGGTGTATGCGATAACCCGCGAACAGTGGCTGGCGAACCGTGACGTTTCATGAACTCGCGCGCCAGCGCCCGATAAGCCTGCGCGGCAGGGCTACTCGAAGCGTATTCTAGAATCGATTTCCCAAAGCTCG
>DATDAJ010000132.1:0-6234 GCA_036525475.1 Candidatus Udaeobacter sp. | reverse complement strand
GTGCCCAAATTCCAATGATCAACGGGACGCCGATGTAGAGCAGCCAGTTGGAACCCAAACCAAAGCCGTATGGGCTGCCGACATAGAGCAGCCAGCTAGATCCCAAAACAAAACCCAATAAAGGATACATGTGGGTAATAATTTATCGCGGCAGGCCGACTTGTCACTTCGCCGGGTAGGAGATTTAGACTCCTAATGGCATTGCGCGTTCATTTGGAGGTGGATCGGCTTCTCCCGAAGACGATGGAAACGTTTGACGAGGCGAATCCATGACAACGCGTTCCACCTAGATCTCTAACTGCTTCGGAAAGCGCGAGAGGATTCGGCAACCTGTCTTCGTGACGACTACTACATCTTCCTGACGCGCACCGCCCACACCGGGATAGTACAGACCCGGTTCGACTGTGAGCACCTGCCGATTCTTCAGAACAACTTTTTGCAGCCGCGGATGCTCGTGGATTTCCAGGCCGAGGCCGTGACCAGTACCGTGGAAAAATCCGACGCGCCGGCCGTTGCGCACTCCGGTGGGGAAACCGCGACTGGCGAAAAGTTCTTGAATAGCTTTGTGAATCGTCATGCCGTCAACGCCGGCCTTAATTCTCTTGAGCGCGAGGGCTTGCCCTGCTTTCACCGTTTCCCAAAGTTTCCGCTGCGCTTCATTCGCGCGCCCCCGCAACACTGTGCGGGTCATATCGCCGAAGTATCCGGTCTTCGCGTCGCGCGGGAACACGTCCAAAATAATTAGCGAATTCGCGCAGAGCGGGCCGTGGCCGCGCTCGTGCGGATCGCAAGCCTGATCGCCTCCGGCCACGATCGTGCCGGCCGGAACGCCGCCTGCGCGCAAAACCGCGGAATCAATTTCAGCGCGCAACAATTCTGAAGTGAGCGTTTTACCATTCCAGCCCAGTCGTTTTCCCGAACCTGGTCTTGACGCTTTCAACACTTCAATAGCGCGCTTGAGTCCAGCTTCTGTGATCCGCAAGGCGCGTCCCATCATTTCAATCTCTTTGTCGGATTTGGCCTCACGTTCAGGCCAGAAAAATCCGTCGGCCGAGCGAACGCGGATTTTATTTGCCGCGAGTTCCTCTGCGTAACCCAGCGGAAAATTGGCGGGCACAGTGGCCGATCTCACGCCTCGTTTTTTCAGAAAATGGGCCAACACTTTTTCGTACGGCGGCGCCTTTTTCGACTTCCCCTGCAACTCGCGCTCGACCTCGCTGAACATTACAAATTCATCCGCGTCGGCTTGCTTTCGGCCGCGATCGATTTCCAGATCGCTCAGGACCAGCGTCCGTTTGCCGTTGCGCTGAAGGAAAATAAACGGATCAGGCGCCCAAAACTTCGTCGCGTAAAGCATGTCCGGATCTTGCTCGCTCGCAGCGACGATGAGGCGTGCAGATTTAGTTTTTGTTTTGCTCATAAAATCCGAATCAGGTTCCGCGAACTTCCAGTTGCTTTCGCAAGATGAAGTGCAGCACGATAAGCAGTACGAGTGTGGACACGATCAGCACTACCGTGTCGAAAGTGAAAACTCCGAACGAGATTCCGAAATAGCGTTTTTCGAGACCGAAGAACACATTTGGCTTATTGCCGCGGCGGTAGTCATTCTGCTCCATCTCGGCTCTTGAGGTCAGGTCCGACACCTTCTGGTTCACGTAGATTTGGTCTGCTGTAACTGGCCCCTTCGCGTCTTTGAACAACGAGCGGTCGAATCTTCGCTTCCCCGCAATGACTGGATCGACCAGTTTTAGATATCGATCGACGTCCCGCGCGGACGGTCCTTCC
Organism: Candidatus Udaeobacter sp.; assembly: GCA_036525475.1. Lineage (GTDB taxonomy): Bacteria > Verrucomicrobiota > Verrucomicrobiia > Chthoniobacterales > UBA10450 > Udaeobacter. Next base: position 4,449 of record DATDAJ010000132.1, on the reverse strand, counting down.
AATCCCGAGAGCAGTGCTAATACGTCTTTCAAGTCGTTAAGATGCGCTCGCTGCTGAAGCGACTCAGCTTTCGGCGCGAGCTTTTGGATTTCGTCATGCGCGCGGTCCTGGCGCTTCGTAAGCGGATTGAGCTTGGCCTGGGCAACGATCATTTCTTCGTACGACCAACGCATGGCGATGAACTGGCAGATAAGTGGCACCTGTAGCTTGCTCTCGGTTTTTTTCGTCTTTTCCGAGGTCGGATGTTCGGAAAACCAGCGCGAAAAGGAATAAACCAGGCCGAGGTTCCGGTTCATGTCCTCGTATTTGATGAGCGCGCCGCCCATGATGATCTGCGGAATCAAAACCAGCGGGACGATATTGGACGCTGTTTTCGGGTCCGCCACGAGAGACGAGATAACGAGACCAAGGGCTACGCCGCTCATCGCAGTGAGAAACATTATAGCTAAGTCGAGCCAGAACATGCCGCGAATTTGCAAAACGAAATTGCCGATGAGCACGAAAAGAACGCATTGAACGAGCGCGAAAAACCCGAGCGTGATCGTCTTGGAGATTACGTAGTACGAAAGGCGCACCTTGATATTGCGCTCGCGTTGCAGGACTGGCCGATCCCGGATGATGTCATCGGCGCTGTTGGTCAGCCCGAGAAACATTGCGACGATCAGACCGAGAAATAAGAACGTTGGGATATGATAAGCCGAAGCAAAATCGTAGGTACCGGTCTCCGAGTACCGCAGGATTGTTCCAATTAGCAGTGCCAGCACTGGGGAGACACCTATGGTGATCACGAGATTCGCCCGGTTGCGTAGTTTGCTCGTGAAAGCACGCTGCAGCACCGTTCGAAATTGAGTCCATTCAACGTGCCACCGCACCGGCAACCGCTTTCTTTGCACCGGTGCGACCGGCAACGGGTCGGCCTCCTCATGTTGCAGTGAGACTTGCTTAACGTCCTGGATCAATCGGAACGCTTCATATTTATCGCGCCAAAAATCCGGTGAGTAACGGCGCGACGGGACAAGCTGGCCACGGCTGTTTTCCTCGTAGATGACGTCGCCGCTCAAATCGCGCAGCGGCGTCTCCAGCACATCGAAGATGAATTCCGGCCGGGTCGTTCCGCAAGATGGACAAGCGCCCAGTTCAGCACCGAATTGGTGTTGATGTTCCGCTTCGGCGAAATACCGCAGGGCATCGGAAGGCGCGCCGAAAAACACGAGCCGCCCACCCTTGTCGAGCAAGATCACCTTCTGAAACATCTGGAAGATCTTCGAGCTCGGCTGATGAATGGTAACGATGACAATTTTGTTGTGCGCCATGCTCCGGATGATTTCGATTACGTGCTCGGAATCTTTCGAGGAGAGACCGGAAGTCGGTTCGTCAAACAGATAAACATCCGACATTCCGATCATATCGAGCCCGATGTTGAGCCGTTTTCGCTCGCCGCCGCTTAATGTTTTCTTCTCGGGACTGCCGACTACGGCGTCGCGACGTTCGCTTAGACCGAGCTCGATCAGTTTTGCGTCCAATCGCCGGACGCGGTCGCGCCTCGAGAGATGTGGTGCACGGATCGCCGCCGCAAACTGCAAATTCTCACCAATGGTGAGGTGCTCGTCGAAGGCGTCCTGTTGCGGCATGTAGCTGACGTACTGCTTCAGAACGTCGAGGTTTCGGTAGAGGGATTGTCCGTTGAGCAAGACTGCGCCACTCGTCGGCTGGAGCTGCCCTGCAAGCACTCTCATCAGCGTGCTTTTGCCCGCACCGCTTGCGCCCATCACGCAAACAAGCTCTCCACGCGTGATGCTAAAGGAAATTCCATCGAGACCAATTTCGCCTTTGCCAAAACGGTGTGTGACTTCATTCAGCTCGAGGCTGCGAATGATGTTTCGCTCCTCCTCGATGATGCGCTCCAAAAAATTGCATCGCAGAATCTGTCCGACATCGATTCGAATGATGTCGCCGTCCTTGAGTTCCGCGGTCGTGCGGACCGGGTCATCGCCCACCATGATTCGACGGTCCGCTTCAATGACCTCAAGCGTGCCTACTCGCCGATCGTAATCGCAAAATATTTTCAGCAGCACATCTCCGGCCGTACCGGGAGAGAGCAGGATATCGTCGGCTTGCAGTTTGCTCGGATCATTCGACACCAGGTATTCCGATTTCGAAGCTTTCAGTTGGAATCGCCCGCCGAGCGCGCGTGCGCGCCGACGCAGGTCGTTCAAGTCCAGCTCGGTGTCGTTGTGGAAAATAATTTTGTCTTCCAGTGTCGTGTCTACCTGAGTGCCGGCTTTGAGGCGTACTCCTTGGAGCTCCGCATCGATATCGCGCAATGCCTTGACCCGCACTTTGAGTCCGAAGGTGACTCGCAGCGCGCTTTCACGCGTTCGTGAACGCTCCAACTGTACTTGCTCCGCGTCCTTAGTTACCCGGATAAAGATTTCCGGAAGCGAAACGTTCTTTTTGGCATTGAAATATTGCGCCAGCTCCTGGTAGCTGAGCACCTGGTCGCCGATCAAAATCCGTTGGCCGGGATAAATTCGACAAAACCCGCCACGCACCAAAGGTCTTCCACGGACGGAGACGTTCTGGCCGCTGTAATTTTTCAAAAGAATCAGGTCGTGATACCGGAAGGCCATCAGCCGATCGGTCTCGGGCAGGTTCTTCAGGATGATGTCCGCCTTGCCGTCCCCCCCGAACGAGAGCGATTCGAGCGGCGACGCGCCATGCTGGTAAATCGACGGGTCAGATTCTTCTGATGCGTTGAGTTGATAAACGATGTCGATCGCTTGCGCAGCCATGCCCATCTGCGACATGAACGAATAGAACGCGACAACTTGTTCCTGCTTCAAACCCGCTTGCGAGATGAGATCATACAATTGCACCCCGAGCATGATCTTGCGTTCGGTGCTTAGTTGCACCCCGAGTTTTTGCGCCATGGCCGCGAGGTCCTGTTGCTCGTAAAGCGCCTGGCGAAACAACTGCCGCAGCTCGGAGTAAACCGCTTCCGGATAGTCGTAACGCAGAAAGCCGAGGCTCGAGTCGATCTCTTCCTCCATGATGACGCCGTCGGCTTTGGTGAAACTCGCCAGCACCTGAATCAACAACGGCAGGAGGTTCGGCCCTTCCGAAACACTGCGCGGCTTGCGCAATGCCCGACGCACGAGCCGACGGCCAGTTCGTCGCACCCGATACGCCAGCGGGATTACCCGCTGCATCGTGCGGTCGATCTTATCGGCCATCGTTGAAACCAATTCGCTCATGATGATTTTCGGATGCGAATGTTACGCGAAAGCGCGAAGAGACGCAATGCAATGCGGCACCGATTGGTGCGCGTGCGCTGCGCAAATCGTTGGTCGATATGCGCTGAGGAGACGGAAGCTATAACGCGTTGTTGTCGGCAGGCTGGAAGCCTGCTCGACCCGGCAAGCAAGATGCCTGCGTTACAATACCTGGTCCCACTTGCTCTGGTCTTTGAGCATGATTTCCCGGAGAAGACGAATAGGCGGCATGCCGTGGCTGAGCAATTCGTTATGAAATTTTTGCAGAGAGAAATTGTCGCCCTGTTGGGCCTTGTAATCGTCGCGCAGTTTCAGGATCTGCAATTTACCAAGGGTGTAATTTAGATAACCCGGATCGAATGTGGCGCGCATCGCTTCCTGGCGCGCGGGCTTCTGTTCGTAGTAACAATTGTCCTGAAAAAATTTCGTCGCTTCATCAATCGACATGTTTTGCGTGTGCACCTTAATGGACACACATAGACGGCAAAGACGAAGCAGCGCTTCGTCAGCCTGCGCCATGCGATATTTTGCCGCGCGCTTCACATCGTCTTCGCTTGGACTGGAGTTGGACGGGCTGCCGAACCCTTCGTCGATCATCATTTTTTCGCAGTAATGGGCCCAGCCTTCGATGAAGGCATAGCTACCAAAGATCTTTTCTACTTTGCTGGCAGTCGACGCGTTCAAATGAAGGAATTGCACGTAATGTCCTGGATACACCTCATGAATCGATACGACGTCGGAGGTGTAATAATTAAATGCGGTGAGCCATTCCTCCTTTTCTTGCTCCGGCCAGTCCTCTTCCGTCGGCGTGACGTAGTAATAAGCCTCGGTGGCGCGCTTCTCGAACGGACCGGGAGTGTCCATCGAGGCAAAGGAGGTGGCGCGCAGATATTGCGGGGTCTCTTTTACTTTCGCCCGAACCTCCGACGGAATTCCGACCACCCTACGCCCCACAACATATTTGCGAAGCTTGTCCAAGTCTTTGGCAATGTCCGGGATCAATTTATCCGAAGCCGGATGCTCGCTCTGGATTTGCTTGAAAACCTCTGTCGCGGGTTTATTCGGGTCGATCTTTCTCGCCGCGTCGGCGAATGCTTCCTGTTCGGCTTTTAACTGCACCATCCCGATCTCGAGAACCTTTTGTGGCGAAAGATTGACCAGCTCCGTTTGCGCCAGG
>DATDAJ010000131.1:0-2716 GCA_036525475.1 Candidatus Udaeobacter sp. | reverse complement strand
CTCGACCATTACATCGATCACATCGAGCACGTCGCGAAGTTAATCGGGATCGACAGCGTCGGGATCGGCTTTGATTTTTTCGAGTTCATTTACCGGCAGTGGCCCGAATCCAGACAGAAGGAGCTAGCTGCAAAACTTACAACGCCGCACTTTATTCCTGACCTAACGAACCATTCGCATGCGCGGACCCTCACCCGCAGATTGATCGAACGCGGATTTAGCGACGCTGACATCGAAAAAATTCTGCGCGGGAATTGGCTGCGGATTTTTGAGGAAACGTTAAACCGTTGAAGCGTTGGAGCGGCAGACGCCGACCGCTTCGACTCAACGGTGGATTCTAAAGAGCGAGGCCTCATAAGTTTTTGCTACGGGGAAGGCGACGCTTTGTTCTTGCACGCGACCCGCTGCATACGGTTTAACGCTTCAACCCTTTAACGAATTGAAATTCACTAATCTCACACGGCACACGGAGATCGGGGCGAATTCGTACTATCTTGAGATGGGCCGACACCGGCTGCTGCTCGATTGCGGGATGCATCCGAAAAACACCGGAGAGGATGCGCTGCCTAATTTCAAAGCAATCGGCGACCGTGAGGTCGAGGCGATTCTGATGTCGCACGCGCATCAGGACCACATCGGCACTCTGCCTTTGGCCATGCGACGCTTCCCGGGCGCGCAGATTTTCATGACCGAGGCGACGGCGGACGTCGGCAGCGTCCTGTTGCACAACTCAGTCAATGTGATGACGCGCCAACGTGAGGAGATCGGAGAAATGTCATATCCCCTTTTCACACATCGTGAAATCGACCGCGCATCGAAACGCTGGCGCTGGTGTCCGATGCGTCAGCGAATCTCCATTACCGGCGAACGGGCCATCGAGCGCGAAAAGGACACGTTAGCGTTTGAGTTCTTCGATGCAGGACATGTGCTCGGCTCAACCGGAGTCATGCTGCGAGCCGAAGGTGAAACTGTTTTTTACACTGGGGACGTCAATTTCGACGATCAAACAATCATGCAGGCAGCAGTTTTCCCAGAGGAAAAAATTGATGTGCTGATCATGGAATGCACCCGCGGTGATCACGCGAAACCTGAGGGCTGGACTCGCGCCAGTGAAGAGCAACGCCTAGCGGAAGCGCTTGTCGCCGCTTTCGAGCGTGACGCGTGCGTGCTGATACCGGTGTTCGCGTTAGGTAAGACGCAGGAGGTCCTCGCGATGCTCTACAAGTTTCGCCGCCAGCGGCTGCTGCCGGAATTTCCAATTTATATTGGCGGTCTTAGCTCGAAATTCACAGACATCCATGATCGCCGTATGCACACAACTCGGCGGCAATTGCCGCGCCTGAAACTGATGAGGGAAGTAGCGCCGTTCATCTTAAATGATGAAACCGTGCGCGATACCCCGGTGCGCGGCGGACGCGTATACGTTCTCTCCAGCGGAATGATGATTCCAAAAACTCTCTCAAACGTTTTTGCGCGGCGAATCATCGAGGACCCTCAGCACTCGATCTTTTTTGTGGGCTACGCCAATCCAGAATCGCCAGCCGGCGTTCTACGCGAGACGGGTCAAGGCGGCGAAGTAGCGCTCGATCCCGATAAACCGCCGCAACGCATCCGCTGCAACATCGAACAGTTCCAGTTCAGCGCACACGCGACACGCGAGTCGCTGATTGATTATGCCCAAAAGATTTCGCCAAAAAAAATTCTTCTCGTACACGGTGACCCGCCGGCAGTCGAGTGGATGCGCGCCACACTATCGAATGAACTTTCCGGCTCGGAGGTAATCGTGCCAATCCCAGGCGTGGAACTCGAGTTGTAAAAGTAAGAAGTGCTTGGTGAGAGGTGGTCGAGCGGGCGTAGATTGAAATCGCCACTTCTCACTGATGAAGATCGCCTCTTGGAACATTAATTCGCTGCGCAAACGGCAGGACCGGTTGTTTGCATGGCTTGAGGACACACAACCGGACATTGTCTGCCTGCAGGAGACTAAATGCCCGGACGGACAATTTCCGGCCCTCGCTTTGCAAGCAGCGGGCTATCGTTCGGCGTATCACGGAGAGAAATCGTACAACGGAGTAGCAATTGTCGCGAAGAACGAGCTGCACGACGTTCGTGCGTCGCTTTGCGATGAAGTCGTCGATCCGCAGGCGCGCGTGATCGCAGCGACCGTCGGCCAGTTGCGCGTATTCTCGATTTACGCACCTAATGGACAAGCCGTCGGCTCGCCGGCCTATGAATATAAACTGCAGTGGTATCGGCGGCTCCGACACTGCGTTGCGAAAGAAAAATCCGCCGACCTCATCGTGTGTGGCGACTTCAATGTCGCTCCCGAGGATCGCGATGTTTACGACGCCAAGCTTTGGCACGGCGCCATCATGGCTTCGGACGGCGAACGCGCGGGTTTTCGAGATTTGTGCAGCCTTGGCTTGCACGACACGCTTCGAATCCATCACAAGGAAGGAGAACTTTTCAGCTGGTGGGATTATCAAATGCGCGCCTTCGAAAAAAATCGTGGCCTGCGCATAGACGCTGTTCTGACAAGCGAATCGCTGGCGAAAAACTGCATCGCCTCCGGGATCGATCGCGAAATGCGCGCCGGAAAAGATCCTTCCGATCACGCTCCGGTATGGGCGGAGTTTACAGAATGACGTGTCATCCCGAGCGAAGTCGAGGGATCCCGTGGAATCACGTTAAGCTAACATCACGGGATTCTTCGACT